>JBAVUV010000372.1:0-21190 GCA_049696955.1 Candidatus Sulfotelmatobacter sp.
CCGCCTTTATTTCTTCGTGCCGCCGTCTTCGGCGATATACATGATCTCGTGCTTAAAAATGAACAGATTGGGCTCACCTTCACGCGTCAGCCGGACCATGTGCTTATCGTAGTATTCGATCCAGCCACGCACGGTCTGGCCATCCATCAATTTGACGTTGACCGGCTTCTGCCTGTCCCCCAGAGCCTTGAGAAAGGTGGCTTCTTCGAAAGTCTCCTCCGGAGGAGGAGTACGCCCGCGCTTGGCGCCATTCGGATTTCCCTGCGCACGAAAAGGCATGCTGGCATTGTACACAAGCTGCGGCGGTGGATATTGAATCGATGCGACAGGAAAGACAGTAACATCTCGACGTACAATATCCCGAATCGTGGTTTCTGTAGGAGGCCCGCCGTGAAGCTTCTCGCTTACGCTCTCCTTGTCGTCCTGTTCGCCGCGTCTTCGGCCCGAGCGCAAAGGCCACGGCCGCCGGGGCTGCAACAAGCTGATCAAGCGGCGCAACAGGCGGACAAGAACTTACCGCCCCCGAACTCGCAGCAACCACGCGTCGATCTGTCCAAGCTCCGCCAGGAGGCCGATGAATTGGCTCGGCTGGCGCAAACCATACCCGCCGATATCTCCAGCATCCAGCAGGGCCTGCTTCCCAAAGACACGAGCGGAAAACTGAAGCAAATTGAGAAACTATCGAAACATCTGCGCAGCGAAATCACACCATAATTCGGCGGTCTCGCTTGGAAGCCAACGCGCGGGCAATGCAACCTGAGCTGACCGTAAGACAAAAAAACACCAGCCCTTGTTGGCGCTGGTGTTTGACAGTTTTCGATTCAGTATGCCTAGAACACGATCTTCAGACTGAACTCGGTTTCACGTGGCGAGCCCAGCGTGTATACGCCGGTTCCCACGCCGACCCGGTTCACCAATTGCCCTGCGTAGTTGGTGCCGTTGATGCTGCCCGTGGAACCGGTCAGCAACCCTGACATCATGCTCGTCGGAAGGTCAAAGTTAGCGAAGTTGAACAGGTTGAAGAAACCTACCCCTGGTTTAATCGTGAATCGCTCTTTGAACGTGTAGGTCCAGCCGATGGTTGCATCGAAGGTCTTTAGCCATGGGTAGTTGACTTGGTCGGAAGGTGCCAAAGGCAGCGGCAGCCCACCGTTGTAGATGCCACCCAGCGCGATCAGGTCCGTCTGCGTCATCAAGCCCTGCTGAACGAGCACGTTGCCCGCAGGCGTTAGAGTACCTGCGGAGACGAGGGAGTTGTAGTTAGAAATAGCTCCATTGAGGGTCTTGGCGTTGATGCCGCGGTCAAAACTGCCGACCTTGGTTCCCGGAAGGGGATCCTGCGTGACACCACTGCCAGTGAAGTCGGTGCGGAAGATCTCTCCCGCGCCGAGGCCCGTGTTTGGAACTGTGGGAGTGATCGCAAGCGGGCTATAAAAGTGGGACATTACCCCAAGTTGCAAACCGCCTCGCAGATCAATGAAACCACCAAAAGATAACTGGTGGGTGCGATCCAACGTGGAGGGCCCAAAATAACGATTCACATTCTGGTTATCCAGAGCCGGGACGATGAAGTCCTGATCAGCGGCCGCAGCCGTCACTGTTGCCCCCGGCCCCACGCCGCCGCCGGAATTATCAAAACGCGACAAGGCGTATGAGACTTGGAAATTCATATCCTTGGAGCCCCGGAAAGGAGCCTTCACGTTGTCGATCCACTTCATCTGCAAGCCGTTGTAAACCGAACGGCCGACCGGCGAGAGGAAATTCAGGGGTGGTGCGATCGGGTTGATACCGCCGAATGCGCACGGGTGACCTACTGCCGCGAGACAACTGGTGCCGCCAAAGTCGGCGGTTGAGCCTAGGCCGTTCCCGGCAAAGTCCGCAATCGTGGCAGGGCGGGGAGTCCAAGTTCCGCTATCCGTCGTTCCTGTCGCGGGATCGTTTGGACAATTACCTGAGTACGTTTGGGCGACCGTGCCCGCTACACCTAAGCAGTTCGCAATCGTGGTGGCAACAGCAGCGTTAGCGCCGCCCGGGTTGAAGTACCGGATGTCGCCGGAGTGGTTCTCGTCCACTCCCAGTAGGAAGTGGGTTTGGACGTTGCGAATGAAGTCGACGCTGAGCACCATACCGGGATGAAGCTCGCGCTGGATGCCGATGTTCATGACCACCGAGCGCGGCGACTTGTAGTCAGGATTGAACAGGTTGGTACCGGACTGGAAGAAGCAGGTCGAACCCACCGTGGCGCCAGCGCAGTCCGTGAGGTACTGTCCGGCGTATCCTGGATTCGGCTCCTGCAAGTCCAGGGGTGAAGCCGCCTGATAGGCCTTTGAAAGAGCGACGACTGCCGGCACGGCGTTCCCAATTAATGGGAACCCACCTGACGCGGTACCGCAAACCGCCTCGCTCGGGGTGATGGAACCGGTCGGAGTCTGCAAAAGAGACGGCTGTCCCGCAGCAGCGCACGGCCCGGGGAACTGCGCGAAGGCACCCGTAGGCTCCCGGTACGGGCCGTCAAACAGTACGTTGTTCCAGATCGCATTTTCCCAGAACAAGCCGATTCCGCCACGGATGGCGGTCTTACCGTTTTTCGCCGGATCCCAGGCAAAACCTAAGTCTGGGCCAAAGTTCTTGTTGGGCTGGTTCACCTGGTTGCCCAGCCCCGGAAGGAGAGCACTTAGCTGAGGAATCGCAGCGTATTGGCTGTCCGTACGACCTGTATCGCGCTCGTAACGCAATCCGTAAGTCAACGTGAAGTTCGACTTGATCTTCCAGGAGTCGCCGAGATACAAGAGCACACGGTTGTCGGGTCCCAACCCACCGGCAGGGAACCCGAGCGCTGCCTTCGAAGTAGAGAATCCCAAACCGTTACCCAATGTGTAGCCGCCGTCGGCTGGGTAGTTCAAAGGATTCGTGTAGCCGCCCGGGAAACAGGGTCCCGTCGGTCCCGGCAAGGGACATCCGTTCGGGTTCGTAGGGCCGACCGGAAGCCAAGAATTGTCCGCCGTTCCAGTTCCGGGCGTGGACTCAGCAGTGGTGACCTGGGAAATGACTTGGGGTCCATTCCTGAAGAACGACGCGAAGCCGCCGCCCTGAAGATGATTAAAAGTAGCTCCGTAGCGAATGATGTGCGAGCCCATGATTCGGCTGCCATCGTACTTGAACTCATGATCGCTTTGCGGGGTGCTCTGCGGGGCCAGTAGATTTGGTCCGGCGACCAAGCCGGTGGCTCCCATGAAAATTTCCGCGCCTAGATCGTCGAAGGGTAGGGAGGCATTCCCCGTGGTTGCATCCACGATCTGGTTCTGGAACTTCAAATAGGAGAAACGAATGGAGTGGGTGAATGGGCCGGTATTGAAATCTACCCCCACCACTTCGTTGCGAGTGATGTTTTTGTTGTCATAGAGCGAATAACCGAACCCGAAAGTTGCACCCAGCAAGTTCTTGAAATAGGAGTAGCGGGCAAAGAGTCGTGCGCTCTTGGTGAGCTGGTAGTCCAACCGGCCGAGAAGATTATCCTCGCGGAAGGGATCGCTGAAATTTCCGGTGTAGGCCTGAAACGGAGCGGAGATAGGAACTGGCGTTTGCGTGTTCTGAACGGTCCGCTCGCCATCCCCGAAGAAGAACAGTTTGTTCTTGATGATCGGTCCGCCCAAATCAGCACCGTATTGGCTACGCTGCGAGTAAGGATTGGCTCCTCCCGGTAGTGCCGCCCAACCAGCGCGATAATCGCGGAATTGGCCGAACGCTTCGCCATGAATTCCGTTCGTTCCGGATTTCGTGGTCACATTGACCGAACCCGAAGAGGTAAGTTCGGTAGACATATCCAAACTCGCCTGACCGATCTGAAATTCCTGAATCGCGCTGGCGGGAATGTCAGTGGTAGTGGTGCCGACCGTTTCATCAGAGACGTCGACTCCGTCCACTTCGATGCGGGCGGTTCGTCCGTAACGGCCGCCGAACGAGATGGAGGAGTAACCCGCCTTGGTGGGATCGAAGTTCTGGCCATCCTGAATCTGCACGCCGGGCTCAAGCTGCGCGAGGTCAAGGAAGTTGCGACCGTTCACCGGCAAGTTCTCGATCTGGCTGGCCGTCAAAACCCCCTGCACAGTGGCCTGCTCGGTATTGACCTGCACTTCGCTCGCTTGCACTTCAACCACCGTGCTCTCCTGGCCGATTTCGAGCTTGATGCTTCCGTTGGCGGCGTTGTCTACTTTGACATTTAAAGACAACTGCGAAGTTTTAAAGCCTTTGGCCTCGACCCGCACTTGATAAATACCCGGATTCAATGCGCCGAAAGTGTATTCCCCCGCCGAATTGCTAGTGGCGTGAAGGGTCTGCCCGGTCGGACCAATGACTGTAATCTTGGCGTTCGGCAAGACCGCGCCGGTCGCATCCGTCACGTTGCCCTGAATACTGCCAGTCGCAATCGACGTTTGCGCAAACACCAAAGACGAGCAACCTAGGGCAAACACTGCCACCAGAACTAGCAGGAGGAATTGCACACTGGGGCGGGAGGAGTTGAGCTTCAACATATTAAGACCTTCCTTTGGGGTCGTTCTCTTCAGAATTGTTCTCTGCACAACTGCTGCGGGACGCTTTCTCAATTCACCGCAGACCGTAAAAACCTTACAAAAACAGCACCACAAAATGGGTTGAAGGCGATGTCTTGTTGTTCTAAAGCAATTTTCCAGCCAGCCTACTGTGCTTTTAGTATGGAGGACGATGTTCCTTATGTTTCAATGATTTATCCTGATTTATTGAACGAAAGAGGCCGGAACGTCCACAATCGAAATTGGGAAAAATCCTAAAAATCGTATATTCAATCTGTAAAAGAAAATTATGTTTTGTTAACTCGCAAGTAAACAACAGCGTAGATTCTGTTACGGATCGAGAAGTCGCCCGAGATTAGTCGACGTTCTAGGCAGGAAACATTAGAAGTCAGACTTCGAGGTGTAATAGCCCGCCCGGTGGCGCACACGATAGCTGGGTGCGTCAGGCGAGCCGGAAACGGTAACCTGGATACGGCGGAATGGGGACTCTGACACGCGCTGTGAGGGGTAGTATGCCAGCAAGTATTGGGTACGAAGTTCGTCGCTGATCTGGCGGAAGGCTTCATCGAGTTGGGACATCGAAGTGGCGTAATAGTACTTGCCGCCTGTATCTTCTGAAAGCTGGATCAAAGCGTGCTCGCCTCCGGTTTCGCGTCCGGCGCTGTTCTCGATGGGAACCACGATGATGCTGTAGACGATGCATTCGGCCTCTTCGGCCGCGCGCAGGGCCTGCTGATAATCGATTTTGCTGACTGTGTCGCCGCCATCGGTGATCAATACCAGGACTTTACGTCCTTGACGGTGTCCAAGCGAGCGGGAGGACAGGTAGATTGCGTCGAACAGTGCCGTGGCCGCGCCCAGACGGATGTGGTCGATGCCGTCGTCAATCCGCTTCAAGTCGGCCGTATAAGAGGTCGACTGCAGAACGGTTTCGTTAAATCCAAATACGGATAAGGCGTCCACCGGCCGCATGATTGTGCGAGCAAAGCGCTTCGCGGAGGCTTGCTCCAGTGGCAGATCGTGGCGCGTGCTCAAGCTGGTATCGATCGCCAGGGCAATCGAGAGCGGCACTGCTGATTCCTTGTCGAAAACTGAAATCGTTTGATTGCGGCCGTCCTCCTGCAAAGTAAAGTTGTCTTTCTTAAGCCCCGCGACCGGACCTCCCTGGGCGTTGGTGACGGTCACGTAGACGTTCACCAGCTTTACGTCGACCTTGAGCGTGGAAGAAGAGCTGTTGGTCGACTGATTTGGCGCCGTGGCTTGCTGCGCTGGAGACACCGCGCTGGCCAGCAGGAGGAGCATCAGCGTTGCAAATTTTCTCATTCGGGAAAGTAAAGTATACTTTGGGATCTACTGTCGCCACTCGCGCAAGCAGTTTTTGGCTAACTAACCGCGGCATTCACTTAGATGCGCGGTCTACAACCGGGCTGCCCGACTGCGGGAATTTACCCGCGACGGATTTCGGCGGGGAAGGGTTCGCCATCGGCCCAGACCGCCCCATCTTCAAAATATTCCTTCTTCCAGATAGGGATGGTCCGCTTCAAAGTATCGATCAGCCAACGGCAAGCGTCGAACGCGGCGGCGCGATGAGCCGAGGCAACCACAATCAGCACGCTGGTCTCACCAATCTCGAGCCGTCCCAATCGATGTACCAGAGCAACGTCGCGAATCTGAAACTGCTTTAGAGCCTGATTGGCCAGAGCTTCCATCTGATCGAGCGCCATGCTTTCATAGGACTCGTAATCGAGATAGAGCGTCTTGCGGCCGCGCGTTTCGTTGCGGACCACGCCTTCGAACGCGACCGCCGCTCCGTCCTCGCCTCTCTTGATGCGGGCCAATATCCCGGAAGTATCAATTGGGTCGCGTAGAATCGCAACGTAGGAACCGGGGCTCAAAGCCGTCTCACTTCCAGCCTTGCCCGACCCGCCGCTGACCGGGGGCAACAGCGCCACTTCATCGTCAGACTTCAGTTCTCGCTCCGCCGCCGCGTACTGCCGATTCACCGCTACGGCGAGCGAAGCCATCGCGTCCTTCATCCGCGGAATCTTCGACTCAAGGCTGGATAGCAAGTCGCGGACCCTTGCGTCCTCAGGCAGATCGAGCACGTCGCCGGGCTTGCCGGCAATATCTTTCAGCACACCGAAAAAAAGAACGCGCACACGCATGAGAGCTATTGCCAGTTTAGCGCGGAAAAGGCACATCTTTCCGCTGGACGCAATTAAAGCTACCCAAGCCAAACGCCGATGGATAGGGTGTCGGAAAAAATGTCCATGCCGCGGCGGATGCAGCTGCTCCTTTTCCTCTGTTTGTTCGCTGGCAACCTGCAGGCGCAGGATTTAGCGGGCATCGAAATCCACGGCTTTGCCACTCAGGGCTTCCTATTCAGTTCTAATAATAATTATCTGACCATGCAATCGAGCAGCGGCAGCCTGCAGTGGACCGACGGGGCCGTGAGCCTCACCGATTCTCTTACTGAGAATCTCCGTGTCGGAATTCAATTGCACATGTATCAACTGGGGCAACTTGGCGGGCCTAACCTGGAGGTCGACTGGGCCTCCGGGGATTACAGAGTTAACGATTATTTCGGTATTCGAGCCGGCAAGGTCAAGACTCCCTTGGGTTTGTTTAATGATTCTCAGGACATCGATGCCATCTTTCTTTGGATTCTCCTGCCACAAGGCGCATACCCGATCGACAACAAAGATTTTTTTCTGGCGCACCTCGGTGGCGAAATGTACGGCGCTCTCCCGCTCGGCAATCGCGCCGGAAAACTTCTGTATCGCGGCTATGCGGGCTATAACAACCTCGATACGCGGGGAGGCTATATCCAGAGTCTCACCGAGGCGGGCGTCACGTTCAAAAGCCCTCCGGGCGGCAAGACTTACGGGGGCGATCTGCGGTGGCAGGCACCACTAACCGGATTGATCCTGGGCGCCAGCGCGCTTGTACAAGCGCTGGATGGGCCTCGCCCACCGGCGGGCTGCACCTGCCACCCGCTCCTGTGATTGCCGAGTGTGGCCAGTTCAGTCGAGGTAAGTTCTACGTCGCCGGAGAATATCGCAGGCAGATCACGAACGCTACTTTGACCATTGGATCAGTTGCGATTCCATCGCCCTCAGATGAACGCACCTGGTATGTGATGGCAAGTTACCGGCTGGCAAGAAAGTTTCAAGTAGGAAGTTATTACAGCCGCTACGTGGAAGAGGATGACGGGAGCACGAGTCTACCCGGAAATTATTCGAAAGACTGGGCTGTTTCTGGACGCTATGACTTCAACGCCTACTTCTACGGCAAAATCGAGGGGCACTTCTTACATGGAACCGACCTCGGGTACTACCAAAGTACAAATCCAAATGGCCTGAAAGATAACTCCAATATATTGGCGGCCAAGATCGGGTTCAGCTTCTAGGCCCTTTGCGCGTCGATTCCATGAGATGCCTGAGCAAAACTCGCTGCTCCATTCTCCTCATGGTCTTGATAAGCGGAGGTTGCACGGCCAGGGCTCAGGATGTCGTGATTGTGGCAAACCCAGGTGTTCAGATTTCGGAGATCAAAGAGTCAGACCTGCGCGCTATATTTACCGGAGAGAAAACCAAATTCTCCGACGGCTCGCACGCCTTCCCGGTCGTTCTGCGGGGTGGACCGGTTCATGAAGTCTTCTTAAAAAGACACCTCAATCAGAGCCCTGACGATTTTCGCGCCCTATGGCGTAAGGCCGTGTTCACCGGACAGGGAGCGATGCCAAAGTCGTTCGATTCCGAATTAGCGCTGATTGAGTATATCGCCGCTACTCCCGGCGCAATCGGCTACGTGAGCCGGATTCTGCCTGAGAACAGGGTGAAGTCCATTACTGCGTTGAAGTAGCAGTCGTCCACGAATGCGCTGGCAGTCAAAAAAAAATGCCAGTCTCCTCGCGGGAAACTGGCACCTTAGTATTTACACTTCCCTTTTATGCATTACGCCTGCGCGAACGCCTTGTCGTGAATCTCGGGCTCCGGCGTCAGCATCTTTGCCGCCGTGGATTCTGCCACCGCTGGAAGCGAGACCCGCAACGCCTCATCGATCGTCTTCACGTAGTGGACCGTGAGATTCTCGATTTGTTCCGGCGTGAGATCCTCATCCACATTCATTTTATTCTCCGCAGGCAGAATCACGTCCGTCACTCCAGCGCGCTTGGCGGCCAGCACTTTTTCTTTAATGCCGCCCACCGGAAGCACGTTGCCGCTAAGGGTGATCTCGCCCGTCATCGCCAGCAAGGGACGAATGCGATGTCCCGTCAATAGCGACACCAACGTTGTCGCCATCGTGACGCCCGCAGACGGACCATCTTTCGGAATTGCTCCTGCCGGCACGTGCATGTGAATGTCGTGATCGGCAAAAAAGTTTTCCGCGATGCCCAACTGCGCAGCGTTTGAACGCACCCACGTCAAAGCCGCCTGCATGGATTCCTGCATCACCTGGCCAATCTGTCCGGTCATGGTGAATCCGCCTTTGCCCTTCATGGCGTTGGCTTCGACGAAAAGCACATCGCCGCCCGATGGAGTCCAGGCCAAACCTACCGCCACTCCAGGGCGCTCGGTGCGTTCTTCGATTTCACCTTCAGTGCGTATCTTGATGCCGCCCAGGAATTCCTGAATGATTTCCTGCGTGACCACAAGTTTTTCCGTCTTACCTTCGGCCAACCGCCGCGCCTGCTTGCGGCAGATGGTTCCGATGGTGCGCTCCAGGCTTCGTACTCCGGCCTCGCGCGTGTAGTGACGAATCACGTAGCGCAAAGCTTCGTCGGGAAATTCAATCTGCTCGGCGCTGATTCCGTTTTCTTCCACCTGACGCGGAACCAGATATCGTCTTGCGATGTGCAGCTTTTCTTCTTCGCTGTAGCCTTGCAACTCGATGATCTCCATACGATCGCGCAGAGGCTCGGCGATTGGGTCGAGCATGTTCGCGGTCGTGATGAAAAGCACTTTGGACAAATCAAACGTCACGTCGAGATAGTTGTCGCGGAAGGTCGAGTTCTGCTCGGGATCCAGCGCTTCGAGCAAAGCCGAAGCGGGATCGCCACGGAAGTCGCGACCTACCTTATCGATTTCGTCGAGCATGAAAACCGGATCTTTGGTCTCGGCTCGGCGAATACCCTGGATGATTTGTCCGGGCAAGGCGCCGATGTAAGTACGGCGATGGCCGCGAATTTCCGCCTCGTCGTGCACGCCGCCGAGCGACAGTCGGACAAACTTTCTTCCTAACGCTCGCGCGATGGACTTGCCCAGCGACGTCTTACCCACGCCAGGAGGTCCAACGAAGCACAAAATTGGACCCTTCATATTCGGCTTAAGCCGGCGAACCGAAAGATAATCAAGGATGCGGTCCTTAACTTTCTCCAGATCGTAGTGATCGGTGTCCAAAATCTCCTTGGCCTTCGGGATCTCAATTTCCTGGCCGGAGGTTTTATTCCATGGCAAAACAGCCAGCCACTCAACGTAATTGCGCGTGAGTGAATAGTCGGCAGCCATGGGCGACATGCGCGCCAGACGCCCCAACTCCTTGAGCGCCTCTTTTTTCACTTCGTCGGGCATGCCAGCTTCGTCGATTTTTTTCTTCAAGTCTTCGACGTCGCGCTGGCCTTCATCCTGCTCGCCTAATTCTTTCTGGATGGCCTTCATCTGCTCACGCAGGTAATACTCACGCTGGGTTTGCTGGACGCGATCCTGCACTTCGCTTTGGATCTTGTTGCGCAACTGCTGCACTTCAAGCTCTTTGGCGAGATGCTGGTTGATCTTCTCCAGGCGTATGCGAATATCCAGAGTCTCCAGCGTGTCCTGCTTGTCAGGCGTTGAAAGCGATGGCAACGATGACGCGATGAAATCCACGAGGCGGCCCGGCTCATCTATATTGAGAGCCACCGTGGAAAGTTCGTCTGAAAGCGTCGGCGAACCGGCAACGATCTGCTGAAACAAGGTCAGAACATTGCGTTGCAGGGCTTCGATCTCGGAGCTGTCCGGCGAGGCAGATTCGGGAATCGGCGACACACGGGCCCGCATAAACGGCGCAAGCTGCGTGAACTCGCCTAAACGCACCCTCTCGAGGCCTTCGGCGAAGACGAACAGGCTCTGATTGGGCATTTTTACGACTTTATGAACGACTGCAGAAGTGCCGACGGTATAAAGATCGCTAGGTTGGGGGTTGTCGACGCGCGCTTCACGCTGCGCAACGACCACGATAGTCTTGTCCTCCCCGAGCGAATTAATAAGCTGGACAGAACTTTCCCGCCCTACCGTTAGAGGCAGGACGGCGTGCGGGAAAAGAACCGTATCCCGAACAGGAAGCACGGGCAAAGCCCGTACGTCATTGGATTCTCGATGCTTAACAACTGGCTCGGAAAGCGGTTGTTGGCTCATTGGCTCTCCTTGAGTGTAACTCACTCAAGCTTAGATGATACTCTTTCGGAAAGGTTTCACGTCATCCATCGGTTCTGAAGGTTTTTAGATTCTATCGGCAATCTTCTTCGCCGCACATGATGCCTAAGGTACCGGAGCTATTGCGGAGGCATCGCCAAACCGATCCTCTGGACGGCAAAACTCGGATCCTGGACGCAGGCGCACCCCATTATTTGCAGGTTCACGCCGCTCGGTAAATCCCCAGCACCTTAACGAACTCCGCGACCTCGCCCAGATGGTGGAGAGCATTACGGGCTGGCTCATCGTCCCCGCGAAGAAAATCTACATAGAAGACGTATTCCCAAGGCCGGCCACGCATGGGACGCGATTCAATCTTGCTCAAGCTGATATCGCGCAGGGCGAATACACTGAGCGACTTGAATAGCGCGCCGGGCTGGTTTTTCAGCTTGTATGCAATCGACGTCTTGTTCGCCCCCGACGGAATCAAGCGGCGATATTCGTCGCCGGACCCGGATCGGTTTTTGGAGCGCGGCGCTCGAGCACCCGCCTTTGACGCAGATTTGCGAATCAAGAAGAAGCGCGTGAAGTTACGTTTGTCGTCTTCGATTCCCGCCTGCAGAATTTTGCCCGAGTACTCCCGAGCGGCGTGCCGTCCCGCGATTCCGGCCGTATCCTCCAGGTGGTTCGTGACCACGTGCTTCACGCTGCCCGCCGTATCGTAGAACGGAACCGGCTCGATCTTGGGATGGTGGCGGAAGAAGTCGCGGCATTGGTCGAGGGCAACCGGATGGGAAAGAATCTTGCGAACTTCGCTCAACTTCACCCCCGGAGCCGCGATCACATTGTGAACGATGCGCAAGGGAAATTCGCCTTGAATGAATACATCCCGCGCCACCAGCAGGTCAGCGTGCTCGGCCACAGTTCCGGCCAGCGAGTTTTCAATGGGAATCACGGCCGCCGCCGCCGAGCCGTTCTTAATACGATCAAATACCTCCACGGAACGGGCGCAGGGAACTACCGTGCAGCGGGGAACCATCTGCTCCGCCGCTTCGTGGCTGAAGGACCCGCGTTCGCCTTGAATGGCGACTTTCATTGCCGGAGGTTTCATCAAGGCAAGGTAGCTGGAGAGCGCGCGGAACGCAAATCGATTTGGCAATGACTTCCCCGGACCCTAGACCAGAGTCTTCTCCAGAACCAGTGCGTCCACGCCGTTCGAATAGTAGCGGGGGAGATTTCTGATAACGCTATAACCATGGCGCTTGTAGAAAGCTATGGCGGACAAATTATCGACCGCGGTCTCCAATTCCACGGAACGGCACTCGACCGAGATCAAGCGATCCTCCGCGGCACGGAGCAGAAGCGATCCTACCCCGGCACGGCGAACTGAAGGAATTACGTCGATTGTGATGATATGGCCGCGAGCGCGGGCACCAGCTTCAGCAACGATAAAGCCGGCGATGGCTGCATCCGACAAACCAGACCCCGGCAAACTCTGATCCTTTTTCGTGGCCGAAGGCGAATCATCCGACTCGCGAGCTTCTTCGTTGACCGCGACCAGAGTGAACGAGGCACGCCGCCGCATGTAAAGCCTTAGTTCCGCTCGCGAATAGGAAATACCTGCAGGAAAACAAGTTTGGTCAATATTCCAAAGAGTGTCGAAATCTGAAGCCTGAAAGTCGCGAATGATGAAGGGCACGAGGTCATTGTAGCCGGGCGCGATGTGCCCTCAGCCGCTCCCTCTCCGCACAACTGCTTTGTTGCGGATTTCCACAGGTTAATCATCCCGGCTTTCACGGCACGAAAATTCAGGGCGGTTGCCCCTTGCTTCGTCCGCAACCCCGGACGTACCATGAGCATCTAGAGGAGCGTTGTGGGACGCCTTCTGCTGATTGACGTTGTCTCTTCGGTTGCCATTCTGGCGCTGTGGTACGTTGTGTTCTCTCACTACAACCGAAAAAAAGGCGCCACGGCCCTGCGCTGGGTCCAAACCGCCTGTGCCGGCAAGGGACGAATCCTGGAGTCGCGCTGGATGGGAACCTCGCGCCTGCAGGCGCGGCTGCACTTCCCTTCTCGGTGGTTTGAGAACGCTTGCGTCACAGTAAAATTTCAGCCGCGCGCCCTGCCCATTCAATGGTTAATAAGCTGCTGGCACAAGCAGAAGGAGACATTGACCTTCGAAGCCGATCTTGACGGTTGTCCGACCTTCCGACTGGAAGTCGTTCGTCATCGTTGGTGCGCTCGCAACCGCGGCATATCTTCTCGCACGCGCGATGACCGCGAGTGGGACATTTACGAACCCGGCCCGGTCATTCTTACCACGCGGACGCACTGGAAGCAGGATCCATCGGCTGAACTGAGTGCGCTGATGTCGGTCCGACGGCAGGATATTCTGCAGGTACACTTCCGTCCTGAGTCGCCCCAGTTCTCCGCCACCGTGAGTCTGGAAGCGCTGGCCGATCCGAATGTAGCGGCGGAATTCGTTAGCGCGCTGCGCGAGATCGCTGCCGGAGCTTCAACCCACCGTCAGTAGATTCAACCTGTTAAAGTGTTCGGATGAGAGCAAGAAATTTCCACCTCAGGTGAGCTTATGCGTCGATTGCTTTTGGTTCTGTTTGCGACACTTTCCGTTTTGCCAAGCTCTCTTTCGTGGACACAAAACACTCCTTCGCCCCAGCTTCAGCCTCGGCCGGCTGAGCCGGAAAAAGCTCCTACTCCTCCTGGGTCAGAACGGCAAATTGAGCTTACGGTTCAGGTTACCGACAAATCTGGTGCGCCGGTTCGGGGATTGCAGAAGGAAAATTTCACAGTTCTGGACGATAAGCGCCAGCAGAACATCCTCTCGTTCAAGGCGGTAGACGAATCAGCGGCCCTGAAGGCCGTTCCGCCGGTGGAAATCGTTCTGGTCGTGGACGCGGTGAACGCTTCTTTCCAGGCAGTTACTTACGAGCGAAATGAGCTGAAAAAATTTCTGTTGCAGAATGGCGGCAAACTCGCCCAGCCAGTGTCGCTTGTCATCTTTGCCGACACCGGCACGAAGATGCAGCAAGGTTCTTCTCGCGATGGAAACGCCCTAGCCGCCTTATACGATCAATACGAAACGGGACTGCGGATTATTAATCGCTCTCAGGGTATTTACGGTGCCGCCGATCGTTTCACCTTATCGCTTCGCACTCTCACTTCTCTTGCAGCCTACGAAGGAAAACAGCCCGGCAGGAAGTTGATGATCTGGTTCAGTCCCGGCTGGCCATTGCTCACGGGGCCTCATATTGAATACACCCGCAAAGATGAAGAAGGATTCTTCAACTCGATCGTCGCTCTCTCGAACGAACTGCGAGCGGCTAATGTAACCCTGTATAGCATTGATCCACTCGGTCTGGCAGACGCAGGAGGCGTGCGCATTTCGTATTATGAGGAATTCTTGAAAGGTGTGCCGTTTGCCAGTCGAGCGCAAGCGGCTGATCTAAGCCTGCAGGTATTAGCAGTTCAAAGTGGCGGACGCGTCCTCAATTCCAGCAATGACATCACCGGGGAAATCGCGAAGTGCACCGCCGACGCTGAGGCGTTTTATGTTCTCTCTTTCCAGGCCGCTCACGCCGATCATGCCAATGAGTTCCACGCCATCGACGTGAATGTCGACAAGCCAGGGGTAAAGGCGCGCACGCGCACTGGCTATTACGCGCAGCCCTATTCTCCCTAGAGTGGTTGTTAATTCCGTAATTTGGCGTTCTGCCTGTTTGCGTCCACTGGCCATGAAGGCTCAAGGACTCTTAGACAAGGCCAGAAATCCGGCCTTTCCGAGGTACTTGAGGCTATGCTATCGTTCCGGGCCATGAGTAATGGCGGCTTCCATAATCCAACGCCACAGTTCGGGACGGCCGAGTATGTCGGTTCGCCCGGCGTCGATCGGTGCCAGTTCTGCCAGCAGCCCATCGCGGCGAATTACTACCGCTTGAATGGCGGAATGGCCTGCAGCAGTTGCGCTGCGAAGGCGCAAAACGAGCTGCCCCATGACAGTCACGCCGATTACATGCGCGCGTTGCTTTTCGGAGCAGGCGCTGCTGTGGCCGGGCTGATCCTGTACGCCACGTTCGAAATCATGACCGGCATTATCATCGGCTATATTTCGCTTGCCGTGGGCTGGATGGTCGGCAAGGCCATGATAAAGGGATCGAACGGACGCGGCGGGCGCCATTACCAGATAACTGCAGCCTTGCTGACCTATGCGGCAGTGTCGATGGCAGCCATTCCCATCTGGATTCATTTCGCCAGCGAGCACAAGCAACTCACTTCACAGCAGCAACGAGCGGATGAACAGCGCGAACTGGACAAAGACTCCGGCCAGCAACTCGACACACCCCGCGCGAAACCTGCCATAAACCGTGGGAAGGCATTACTGCAATTGGCATTTCTTGGACTGGCCTCGCCGTTTCTGGAGCTGGCCGATCCTTTTCATGGCGCCATCGGCCTGTTCATCCTCTTCATAGGGATTCGCATCGCCTGGCAAACTACGCGGGCGACGGGGCCTGCGCTCGATGGACCGTTCCAATTGTCGCCGCGAGTTTCCAACGGAGTGAGTGCAGACTGAAAAGCGTTATATTAAGCGTTGTGTCCGCCACCACTCCCGAACTGATCCGAAATTGCACGCGCTGCGCAAGCGAACTGGCACCGGGATCACTCGTCTGCAGCAAATGCCACGCGCTCGTGCATTCGGATGAACTGGATCGCCTCGCGAGCGAGGCAAAAGCGTTGGAAGCCAAGGGAGAGCTACGGCATGCGCGCGAGCGATGGTTTGCAGGCCTTCATCTCCTGCCGCATACATCCAAGCAGTACTACTGGATCAAGGACCAAATTCGCAGACTCGAAGCGGCGGGCACCGAGGCCCAAATTCCAGAGTCCAGCGAGAACAAGTGGGCCAAGCGCCTCGGACCCGTCGGTCCGATCGCGATCTTGCTGGCCAAAGCTAAGACAGTCCTGCTCGCCCTTTTCAAACTGAAATTTCTGCTGAGCTTCGCCGCTTTCATCGGAATCTACTGGGCCGCATGGGGAATGAAATTCGGCATCGGCTTCGCGGTCCTGATTCTGCTTCACGAGATGGGTCACTTCGTCGACATCAAGCGTCGCGGCTTGCCGGCGGAAATGCCGGTATTTCTGCCCGGCCTGGGAGCCTACGTACGTTGGCAGGCGTTGGGCGTGCCTTTGGAAACGCGAGCCGCAATTAGTCTGGCCGGCCCACTCGCGGGATTTTTCGTGGCGCTCGCCTGCGCCGCTTTGTGGTGGCAAACGGGCAGTCCGCTCTGGGCAGCATTAGCGCGGGTAGGTGCGGTATTGAATCTGCTGAATCTGATTCCTCTCTGGATACTGGACGGTGGTCAGGCCGTGCTTGCCTTAAGCAAGATGGAACGGGCAATCCTGCTCGTGGCTTGCCTCGCGCTATGGCTGGTGCTGGGCGAAAACATGTTTTTCCTGGTGGCGCTTGGCGCTGCTTATCAAGTGTTCTTCGCGGGAGATCTGCCGCCGCGTCCCAGCCGTGCGATTACTGTTTACTACATCGCGGTGCTAACCGCGCTGGGTGTGATCATTCGAATGATGCCGGGAACCGGACTGGGAATGCGATAGTCAGATTCGTCCCGCCGAACAAATTTGCTTCTGCCTCGCATCAGCTTTTTCGATTGTCGCCGGTGCTCACTCGCGATATTCTTTTCGGTACTCCCCAGCCATTTCAACTCCATGTTTCGCTGGCGTTGCTTGCTGAAATCACTATTTGCAGATCACGAATAGGAGACTGAAGACCATCCATGCCTAATGAACTTCGCAATTTTTTGGCACTTACTTACGACGAACTGGAAGAACTGAATCTGGAAGCGAAGGAGCAACGCAAGAACCGGGTCGCAATCGACAAGATCCAGGAGCATCGGCTGAAGTATTTGGCCGACGAAAAACGGATCAAGGCCGTCACCGTGCTCTTCAGCGATCTCGAAGGCCGGCTGCACATGCTCGATTACGACAAAAAGTTTCTCATCAAGAGCTGGGATAACCTCACGTTCGATGGCTCATCGATTCGCGGCTTCACCGCGCAGCGCGAGAGCGACCTTCGCCTCGGCATTGATTGGAGCGCGTTCTATTGGGCTCCTGCGGACGTGTTTGGGTCGGGCAAAGTGCTGGTATTCGGCGAAGTCATCGACAAGGGCGGCACACCGTACAGCGCCGATATTCGCGGCGTGCTCAAGAGTTTCGCCGGCGATCTGCACAAGAAAAAAGGCTATACGCTCAACGCCGCCAACGAGATTGAAGGGTTCCTGTTCAAAGGTGCGGACGCGGAGCGCAACTACCACGAAACCGGCAAGTTCGAGTACGTAAACACCGGCGGATACTATCACTCGCTCCCTGGCGATCCGCTGCGGACATTCATCGATACTACGGCCGAAGTGCAGCGCGCGATGGGCTTTCAAAACGAGAAGGATCATCCTGAAGTTGCGCCCTCGCAGTTCGAAATTAATTACGGGTACGGCGAAGTCGTCGCGGCTGCAGATCAGATTCAGCTTTATAAACTGATCTGCCGGCAAGTGGCGACCAACCTGGGATTCACAGCGTCATTCCTGCCTAAGCCGGTAGTCGGAGTGAACGGCAGCGGCATGCACACGAATGTTTCCGTTAGCGACGACGGCAAGAACTTGTTCTGGGACGCGAAGGGCGAAGAGAAGCTCAGCAAAACAGGGTGGGCTTTTGTGGATCGCATCCTCACCCACGGCAACGACATTTGTTTGTTGTTGAATGCCAGCGTTAATGCTTATCGCCGTCTCGACCCGCACTTCGAGGCGCCTAATCAGATCAAAGCATCCGCTGTGGATCGCGGGTCGATGATCCGCATTCCGATCGGCAACGAAAAGAGCATGCGCGTGGAAGTTCGCTCCGTAGCTCCGGATGCGAATCCTTATCTGGTTCTCTATTCGATCTTCAAGACCGGACTCGATGGCGACACTTCCAAGATCAAGAACCTGCGGCAGGCCGAGCGCTATCTGCCCGACAACATCTACACCGCCCTGGAGAATTTTCGCAATTCAAAGTGGACGACGGAAATTCTGGGCGAAGATGTGAAGGGCCGGTACGCGGATTTGAAGCAGGCTGCCGCCGATCGCTGTTCACGTCTGCTCGGAACTTTTGTGAAGGCGCCCGAGGTGCAGTATCACCATGACGTTTACAATCAGTTCCTCTGGAACAGGTTTTAGATTGCTGCTGTTCCGCCCGCAACGCCTTGGCCAAAAGCCAGGGCGTTTTCGTTTCCTGAATACATTCGCTCCGCGATGAAAGCGCGCCTGTGCTAGATTCGAATTCTTCATGGATTCCGCTCCTACCATCATCACCCAGGGCCTGACTCGCCGCTTCGGAGATCTTATCGCCGTCGATGGCGTCGAGCTGCGCGTTTCTCCCGGACAATTCTTTGGCTTCCTCGGGCCTAATGGAGCAGGCAAATCGACGACCATCAAAATGCTCACCGGTCTACTCGCGCCGAGCGCGGGAAGAATCGAAATTCTCGGGCTCGATCTGACTGCACATCCGGTCGAAGTGAAACGGCAAATCGGCGTCGTTCCCGAAGGCATGGCCCTCTTTGGACGCCTCACTGGCGGCGAGTTCTTGAACTTCGCCGGCCGCATGTATGGACTGGATCGCGAAACCGCCGCGAAGCGCACTGCCGAACTGCTCGACTTCATGCAACTCGCCGATCAGCCGAAGAAGCTGGTCACCGATTATTCCCACGGTATGCAGAAAAAGCTGGCGATGGCTGCAGCGGTAATTCACGGCCCGAAAGTGCTGTTTCTCGACGAGCCCTTCGAAGGAGTAGACGCCATCGCCGCCGGAACTCTGAAGTCGATGTTGCAAGGTATGATCGCCCGCGGCGCCACAATTTTTCTTACCTCGCATGTGCTCGAAATCGTGGAGCGCTTGTGCAGCCACGTTGCCATCATTCATCGGGGAAGATTGGTCGCGCAAGGATCGCTGGAGGAACTACGCGCCGGTGTAGAGGCGAAGACACCCGTAGTATCCGGCGACGGCGCGGCTGCCAGTGTAATTCGGTCCGGCCAAAAGCTGACGCTGGAAGAGATTTTCTTGCGTTTAGTAGGCGGCGAGCACCGCACGGAACAGGAGTTGTCGTGGCTGGGCTGATCGAAATTGGTCAAGGTACGCCCCGCGAGAGCCGTCAACTCACCGCTATTGCATGGCTCCGCTGGCGGCTCTTTATCAATACTCTGCGCACTACCCGTGGCCAGTTGGAGTTGCTCTCGCGCATCCTGGTCTCGCTCGCATTCACGATCCTTGGACTGGGCGGCGCCATGGGCATGGGTGCGTTGGCCTATTTTGTCCTCATGCAAGGCAAGCCGCAATTACTGGCGGTGCCGTTGTGGGTCATCTTTTTCTTCTGGCAATTTTTTCCTATCATGTCGACCGCCTTCACCAATAATCCGGACTCCTCCGACTTGCTGCGTTTCCCGCTCAGCTATGGATCGTATTACCTGGTGCGGCTGGCCTACGGTGCGTGCGATCCCGCCAGCGCTATCGGAGCCTTATGGACATGTGGAGTTCTGCTTGGCGTGAGCTTTGCGAAACCTGCAGTGCTGCCTTGGGCTTTGTTGGTGTTGCTGGCGTTCGCGGCATTCAATCTTCTCTTGATGCAAATGATCTTCGCCTGGGTGGAGCGCTGGTTGGCGCAGCGCCGCACCCGCGAGATCATGGGCATTCTGTTCGTTCTGCTGATGTTGTCTTTTCAGTTGATCGGGCCATTGACACGCTATGGGAAGCGCGCCCGTCCGGAAGTGCAACGAGTTGTCGCTGTTCTAGCTCCCGTGCAGGCCATTCTCCCTCCAGGCCTGGCTGCCGACGCCATCGTGCAAGGGATTTATCCGCGGTGGCCGGTTGCCCTCAGTTCGCTCGCCCTGCTATGTGGTTTCGTAATCGTGATTGGTTATGGCCTGCACCTCAGGCTGCTAGCCCAGTATCGCGGTGAAAACCTCAACGAGACGGTTGCCGCGTCCACTCTCCCGCAAGATCGACAACTCCGCCTGAGCTGGAGGCTTCCTGGATTTCCTGCTGCGGTCGCGGCCGTCTTCGAAAAGGAAGTTCGCAATCTCCTGCGCAGCGGTCCCATGTTGCTCACTCTGATCATGCCGCTTCTTGCTCTGCTTGTTTTCCGTTTCGGAGGCATGAATGCCGCCCGGCACTCTGGCTATTTTCTTGCGCGGACTCCCAACCTGGCATTCCCTCTCGCGGCCGCGTACACCCTTCTTATGCTCACGAATCTGGTTTACAACACATTTGGGGGCGATGCCGGGGGCATCCAATTCTTCTACGCTTCGCCGGCAAGTTTTCGGCAAATCATACTCGGAAAAAATCTTACCCATGCAGGCATTCTGGCATTTGAAATCGTCATAGCCTTTATTGCCGTGACTCTCCTTTACGGCAGGCCCGCGGTCGACATCACCGTTGCCACAATGGCCGGGTTGCTCTTCGCCGCTCCGCTGAATTTTGCGGTGGGTAATGTACTGTCGATTTATTCGCCGAAGAAATTGGATTACTCCAAATTTGGCCGCCAACGCGCCTCCCAGATGACCGTGCTCATCAGTCTGGCGTTGCAGATTGTGGTCGTCGGCGTGGGCGTGAGTGTTTTCTGGACCGCGCGCTACCTTGGAAACTCGTGGATCGCCGCGCTGCTCTTGCTGCTATTGGGCGTAGTTTCGCTGGTGATCTATGGAATGATTCTTAACCGTATGGATCGCCTGGCGCAGGAGCGAAGGGAAACGCTCATCGCGGAACTCTGTCGAGCCTAACCAAGAGGCTACAGCGCACCTCGAACTGCGTCATTGCACGACCTTCGATTCCTCGACAGTCTGGCCGCGAAAGTGGCGCTCATAATCGAGGAACCAAATAAGAAAAGCCAAGGCAAGCATCGGCGGGATAAACCACGCCTTGATAGTGCCGAAGTCCGCTAGAATCGTCGCGCCGCCTACGACCGCCAACACATTGCGCAAGGAATCAATTGCCGCGTCTCGATGCAAGTTCTTAGCCCAGCCTACGCCCGTTCTCCAAACGCCGATGATTTTTCTCATGTTAATTCTCCTTGATTTTGCCGACCACGATGCGCGACTGAGGGCCTTCCTGAAATAGCCGGCTCGAGCAAAGCTAGGGTCGTGCCGCGACATTTTGCACAAGCACTCCGCCTTCGATTTTCGGGATGCCAAAATGCCCGCCGAG
>JBAVUV010000373.1:0-1636 GCA_049696955.1 Candidatus Sulfotelmatobacter sp.
GATCGAAGGCATCAGGTACTCGAACATGGTTCCTGTCCACGAAAGCAATACCGGACGCCCGTGGTCGCGAGTGAATGGACGGTCCAGCCGGAACCAGCAATCCTGCGGGATGTCCTCTTTCGCGATCGCAACAAAGACAGCCGTGCGCGGCTCAGTGGCCAGCAAGTCATAACAATAAGGTTGCAGCTCCTCAGATTGGGCATCGAAGCCCACCGAGAGCAGCTGCCGCTGCTTGTCCAGCAGGAATGAAAAGTCCATATTGTTAGCAAGTTCGCGAGCCTGATGGCGCACCCGCGATAGCGACTCAATAAGCCGAAGCGAATTCTGCAGCGCTTCCGGAAGCATCGCTTTCAGCTGCTGTCCAAGGGATCGGCTGCCGTTTTGCGCAGTTTGAATGGTGTCTCCCACAGTAGTCTCAAGTTCAACAATCAGATCAGGCAATTCCTCCAGCGGCAAACTATCGTCGATGTGGCGCTCGCCTCCGATCAGCTTCTCTCGCAGCGGAGCAAACTCTGGAAGGCGCCATGGCATGTAGTCCTGCACGGCGCGGCGCAAGTTCTGTATTCGCGCATGAGCTTGCTCTCGGAACCAGGCCACATCTGAGGTGGCATTGCCTCGCATACGCGGCATCTTTTCGTCGAGAATTTCTTCAGGGAACTCCAGAATGCACATCAGCCAGTCTTTTTCTCGAATCTCGGACTCGTATCTTCGCAATACGCGTTTGGGAAGTGCCCGCAAGCTAACGAGCGCTCGGAGATATTCAAGAAAGCCTTCAGCGAGGGCTTTCGAAAAGAAAGGCTGATGCAGATGCTCGACGCAGCCCTGCTGCAACGTCCAGAGCGAGGCGACCAGGTTGCCGCTATCGACCGAAGAAATAAAGAACGGCGGTTTCGGTTCGAGCGTATGCGTGTCATACCAATTCATCAGATGACCGCGATATTTGGTAAGACGGCTCACCGTGTCCAGTGTCTTCCCAGTACGCTCAACCATCTCGGGAAGGGTGAGATAACCAAGCTCGGCCGCCACCTGCCGCGCGTTCAGCAACAGCCCAACATTGGTCGGGGACACGCTTGCCGCGATCTTCCGTGGATCGTCCTGAACGTTATCCGGAATCAGCCAGTTGTGTTCCTCATTGGAAAATTCCGCAAAATATCGCCAGATATAAAGAGTCGATCTACGAAGGAGTAGTTTGTCGCCCCGCGTAATCTCCGGCGGCGCCTCAATCGGAGAAGCGTTCAGCCAAAGCGCGATTCCCTTGCTGGAAGCCCACAGAGCAAGGATCGGAACCGCCGCGAGCAATGATTGCGGGCGCGTCTTCCAAATGAGCAGACCCAGTGTGATCGCCAGAAACGGCACCCAGTTGAGATATCGATCGATCGGAGTTGCGCGTTTCCCAAGCTCAGCTTCGGCGGCCGTCTCCCACTCGAGCAGACGCTCCCGCGTAATCAAGCGCCGAACCAGTGCACGCACCACGGCATCCACAGACAACAGCGTCTGGTGCGCCAGCAACGTCAGCGTGAGCAACGCATTAAAGTTGGACGCAAAGACGCTGCTGAGAGCTTCGCGAGCAGCCCGCGGATTCCCGGCCATCGCGGCACGCGCCAGCCCAAAGGCAAGCTCGACCCACGCTGGAAGA
>JBAVUV010000374.1:0-3705 GCA_049696955.1 Candidatus Sulfotelmatobacter sp.
GCAAATCGTTACAGTTCCAATCGAACTTTTTCAACGCGTTCAACCACACACAGTTCTTCGGTCCAACCTTGGATGGAGGTGCGCTGGGTGGCAGCGGTACGTTCGGCCAGGTCACGACCGACAGCACGCCTTCCAGTTCGCCATACTATCGCGGGCCGCGGATTATCCAGTTTGCGCTGAAAGCATTCTTCTAGGCGGAAGCGAATCGAGGAATATCTTGTAACCGCCGTCACTGATGGTCGCGCGGTATGGTTTCTTGCCACGTCTTCTGTTTCAGCATCTGTTCGTCCCTAAGCAATTCGCGCGTGTACTTGTAGAAGAAATTCTTTTCATCACTACTGACGGAGAGGTGTCCGCGCCAGCTAAGCACGCGCCCCTTCAATTCGTAGATCGACTCGGCTTCGCCGCGAACCGTGCTCACCGCGGGATTTGCGTCATCGGCGTCATAGGTCAACTGCTCGTAATCCGTTTCTTTACCCCATGGGTAATTGGTTTCCGACTTCCCTTTCCATATGACAGTTGTTTTCTGACGGCCTTCATCCCGCTGCAAAGTCCACTCCCCCGGCCACGGATAACCGACAGAGTGAATGTCTGCACGCTGCTCAGAAGGTTGAGGCGGAGAAAAGGAAACTGCGCCGCTGCCCTTCACTGGCACTGTGGGCAGGATCAAGCGCGAACCACTATCTCCTCCGAGCATCAGTGAAGTAGTCATGGGATAAGGCGTCGGCCACATCATGGGCCAGAGAGCATTCGAAATCGCAACCCGAATGCGGTGGCCCTTCGGGAAGATCCAAGACGTCAGATGCATCTTTATATCCAGCGGATAAATTTTGCCGGGCTCGAGTTCGCGTGGTTCAGCCGTAGAGTCGCGCTGTGCGCCGTTGAGCCCGGCTCCAGTAATTTGGGTGACGCTTCCATCGGGCGCGACATCGGAAAGGCGGGCGAACCAATCCGCAAGCACGACAGGAGCCGATGCCTGCAGCAAAGCATGAGGCCACCCGAGAATCGCGACGTCATTCTGCAGAGGAGACGAATCGTAAACCAAGCTGAATGCGTCTACAGGCCGCTGATCGGCCAAGAGTTCACCCCACCAAAAGCCGGCTTCGACGCCGATCGACGGAACGCATTTCAATTCGTGAATAGTCTGTGCTGCCGCCGAATCCGCCAGCGTGTGGTTTGGCTGAAGATAAAGAGTCGAGTCCTTCGCCTCAGGAACCGGCCAGCCCGGTTCAACACGCCACTCGCCGGGAACACTTTGCAGGTTCGGATCGGGCGGATGCCATTGGCGCATGAAGACGATCAACTTCGGATCATTCAACACACCAGTATCGCGGCCCTTCAGCCAGTAATCCCACCAGCGTACGGCTTGATCGCGCCATTCCACGCGCGGTCCGAAATCGGCATCGTTAGGGAACGAGTGATTCCATGGCCCGATCCACGCCTTCACCGGAACCCTGGTCACGTTCTGCAGCATGTTGGGAATGCTGTCGCGATAACCGTCGGCAAAAGCGCCGATGAGAAAACATGGAACTCGAATTTCGCTCTGCGCACGCACCGGACTGCGCCAAAATGGTCCGTCGTGCTGATGCTTCATGTAAAGCAATGACCAGGGTGGCGTGTCGAAGCGCGGCCCCAGAACTTTTTCGTCGAGCGTGTAATCGGGTGCGCCGGTAATTCCGGGCGCCATGTCCATGTTCAACTCGAACTCGTCGATATGCATCATGCCATCGATGTAATGAACGTCGTCATGGAAAAGTTCGTCCGTCGCATCGACGGCAATGATCGCTTTGAGTCCTGGCGGATTTCGCATAGCCATTTGCATCGCGCTGAAACCACCCCAGGAAATTCCGAACATGCCAACATTGCCATTCGACCAGGGCAGGTGAGCCAGCCACGCAATCACTTGTTCTCCGTCGCTTTGCTCCTGCTCGGAGTACTCACGATCCGGTGGTTTGCCTTCGCTGGTGCCAGTGCCTCGAATGTCCACACGTACGCTGACATATCCGCGCCGCGCGAAGTATGCATGCTTGGGATAATCTCCTGCAGCGGTGCCATCGTCCTTGCGATAGGGCAGATATTCGAGCAGCACTGGAAACTTCTCACCCGCCTTGGCGCCGTCCGGCATGTATAGTGTTGCGGACAGGCGCACCCCGTCTCTCATCGGAATCCACGCCTGCTCCATGCGAACTCCATAGTTGGGGGAAGATGGTGGCTCAGACGCCAGCGCAGGAAGCGAAGCCAGCAGACAGATGCAAAGAATTCCTCGGAATAAGGTTTGCATGATCCCTATTGTCGACCTTGTGCCGTGCTTTCTCTGAGTCCAGTGAAATTCTCGCCTCCTGTAAGGCGCGTGGCGACGTTCCTGGCGCGTCCAAAGTTATTCTCACGACAGATATCTGTCAACAAAACCCGAGTGGACACATCCTTCGCGGATGGACCTTGGACGCTGTTGTTGCGCTTTGTCACCTCGAGGTGTTGAATACGTGAGACTTGGCGCGTGGAAATCCAGCGCCATGGCGACAGTAACCTAAACGCTAGCGTGAGCGATACCCGACAAGATTCCCCGATTTCCGCGCGATCAGCAGACCGGCGGCCGCGACCTCGGCGAGTGATGGGATTTGCTGATCTGGTTCTGTTCTACGTCGTCACCGGAATCAGCTTGCGCTGGATCGCCACGGCAGCCAGCGGAGGCCCCAGCGCCATCGTGATTTGGATTGGCGCCTGGCTCTGCTTCTACTTGCCATTGGCGTTATCCGTGCTTGAACTCTCGTCGCGGTATCCGCAAGAAGGCGGCTTATACGTTTGGACCAGGCAGGCATTCGGCGGATTTGCAGGATTCATATCCGCATGGACCTATTGGACGAGCAACCTTCCCTATTTTCCGGCAGTGCTTTACTTTGCCGCTAGCAACGCCTTGTACATGCGCCCGCGGAAGTGGGCGTACCTGGCTGACAATGCAAGTTTTTACATTTGGTTCTCTGTTGCCGCGCTGGTTCTAGTCACCGCCATGAACCTCGTCGGGCTCGACATTGGCAAGTGGCTGCACAATGCCGGCGCCTTCGGAATGTGGCTACCGGTTGCAATTATCATCGTTATGGGTTTTGTTGGCTGGCACCGTTTCGGTTCAGCCACGCGGTTTACCGCTGCCAGCCTGATTCCGCACGCCCGTCTGAAGGACATCGTTTTCTGGGCCACTCTTACATACGCTCTCGGCGGATGTGAAACCGCGTCCTTTATGAGCGAGGAAGTGAAGAATCCTCGCCGCACCATACCGCGTGCTCTGTTGCTCGGTGGCTTGATAGTGACGTTCTGCTACATCCTCGGGACGATCTCTGTGCTGCTCGCGTTGCCGCAGAATGAGGTCAGTGGTTTACAGGGACTGATGCAAGCCGTAACCCGAACCGCGAGCCGGCTTGGCTGGTTCGCATTAATTCCGGTTGCTGCCGCATTGATCGCCATCAGCAATCTCGGAGCCGCCGGAGCTTACTTGGCAGCAGTGGCCCGTCTCCTGTTTGTCGCAGGGATGGATCGCCTTCTGCCTTCCGTCTTCGGAAAGCTTCACCGCCGTTGGGGTACTCCTTATGTTGCATTGTTACTGCAGTTACTATGTGGCGTTTTATTTGTATTCCTGGGGCAGGCTGGTACCAGTGTTCGCGGCGCGTACGATGTGCTCGTCAGCATGGGAATCATTACCTATTTCATTCC
>JBAVUV010000375.1:0-6559 GCA_049696955.1 Candidatus Sulfotelmatobacter sp.
GCTTCGTCGAGCAACGGCGGGTGCAACAAGTAGGAGATCGTTCGAGTCTCCTTCAGGCATCCGTTCACTGCATCCAGGCATTGGGCAAGAAGCTCTGGTTTCGTCAGGTCACTCTCGCCTATTCCGCTCATTACGTCGAGATTGATCTTTATGATCGTAAGGTATTGGCCGATGCTGTCATGGAGATTGCGCCCAAATCTACGCCGTTCCTCGTCTTGGGATTGCAGCAAACTGATGGTAAGTCTCCGCAACGCACCTGTTCTTCTCTCGATCAGCTTCTCGAGCTTGGTGTTGCTCAACCGCAGTGCAGCTTCGGCCTTTTCACGTTGGGCCGCTTCTAAGTTGAGAGCGTCCAGCGAGGCCAGAATTTGATAGGCGGAGGAAGCAAATCTTCCCAGGGAAAGCATCACCCGTTGATCTTCCGCATCGAACTTCAGCTGAGGATCGTGAGCGACTGCCCAGATCGTCCCAACCGCTTTGCCCTCGACGTAGAAAGGAACCAGCAGGGCTTCTTGAACTACGGGAGTGACTGGTTCGAAATAGGTATAGCGGAGTGCGACATTCCCGAATAGCAACGGAGTGTTGCGATCGAGCACGTCGCCGCAGGGACCGAAATCTCGTGGCGTTCCGCCTCCGATGTGCGGTTTCCATGCTCCGGCTATTGCGGGCCAACAGAACCGCTTTCCACCATCATCTGTGCTCAATAGGCTGATTCCAGCCGAGCCACTCTGACACACCGCGAGAATCGTATCGGCGAGTGTCTGAAGCACGGTACGCGGCGTATCGGCCAGCGCGTTGGATAGCGCCAGCAACGCACCGTTCTCCTTCTGATAGTTGGGCGGACGTGACGGACGACGATGCAACTCTTCCGTGCAAAGGATCGATTCCAAAGGGACTGCCGCGCAGGAAGCGGAATCGTCTTCGCCTTTCCCATTCTGGGACACAATAGATTCAGTCACGTTGTCACCTCGAAGTCTGAGCGCCGTTGCCGTCTTACAACTTTGCCAAACAGTCGATTTTCGGCCTAAACACAGGATCCAATCGCTTACAAGTAAGCGTACGAACCTTACGTCTTGAACAGCTGGTCAATATTGACCGTTCCCAAATACATCGCTTGAGCTTGTGTTCGCCTCGTGCGGACGGTTCAGTTGACGACGCGAGCGAGGTAGCAGTCCTCGTGCACGAGTTTCCCATTCTCGTCGGCCACCATATCGATTTCTAGTGTTGCGGGCATTCCGCAAATGGCACAGATGATTTTGCCGTTTTCGTTAGGATTCGCGACGGCGTCGAAGATTGCTTGGCCGAGAGTGTGGAGGACTGTAGAAGTGAATCTTGGTTCTTCGATTTGTCGGGGCGGATTACGCCAATTTTCCTTGGTCACATAAACCTAGTTTCCTTCAGCACCCCAATTATATCTCATACCCAACACTGGTATGTTCGATAGCGTACAGAAATCGCAGGATGGGTACGCGGCAGGTCTTGGGCGAAGGGATTGAAAAAAGAAATACAGTCTGGTGGCGTAGCAATCCGAGCTGATCGCCTCACTCTGGTAGAAGTGCTTTGGCGTGGACGAGCAACCTTTCAGCAGATTCGGACTTGCATACTACTGCGGCGATGCCCGCTGCTCTCGCCTCTTGCTCCATTATGGTGCCCACATTATTTGTAAACATTAGCAGGGGAAGAAATGGCATTGACGCTTTTAGCTTCCGCGCTGCCTGTAGTCCATTCATCACAGGCATCGCCAGATCCAACACGACCAGATCCGGGCGCAACTCTTGAGCTTTCTCCACAGCTTGCGCACCGTTTTCAGCATCAGAAACTTCAAAGCCGTGCGCTGTGAACATGGAGCACACCATCTTCCGTACGATCTCGTGATCGTCTACAACCAGCACTCGTCTCGCCATTTTGAATAGCCTTCGCCCTGACAATGAGAATGTGCTTGGTGACAATGGCAATCAATCGGGTTAGTCGCGTAGTACGAACACTAAAGAACATCTGGTGCGACAAATTAGGAAGGAGCCCAAACTGGGAAACTCGGGAACCAGGCCGTGACAATCCGCTAGAGAGCGAGTCGTCACACTCGAAGTTCTTTGTTTCACGGATTTTGATATTCAACTTCTTTGAAGAACGCTGGACGGGTCCGGCAGTCCCTACGCCTTCGCAGCTTTCTTCTTCTCCAGCGCAGCGTAAATAGCAGGGTCGGTGCAGACTTCGTAGTAAGTGCGTTCGGTCCATCCCTGCACCGAGAAATCCTCCGTATTCACGCGCGGCACGCGGCTTTCGCGTACGACGATTTTGCGGAAGATGTCGCGGTCCACGGGGACGGTCCCGCTCGACAGACGGTACTCTCCCTTATCCGATGCCATCGAAGGCGGCAATTTTACAGCGAGAGGAGCCAGTGAAATTTCCTGTTCCAACTTGCGAAATGCAGCCTGATTCATGCGGATTCCGCCCAGGTTGTAGCTGATGACCAGGTCCTCGGGATTCGCGTCCTCGGACGGCGGCGCCGCATCTTCGGATTGAAATACATACACATGGAATGGTCCGGCTTGCGGCTCCATTATTTTGCGGGCCTTCTTGTTGCAGGAAGAGAGCCGGTCGCTCTCATTGAGCGCCTCGGAAATCATGATCTGGTGCTCGCCATCCATGAGATAGAGCGGAGCGGATTCCTGCAGAGTGATGCCGATACCCAACGAGAGTTCCGGCATTCCCGAGCGCTTCATCAATTGGTTGTAGCCGCGCACGATCTCTATGATCTCCCGCGCCAGCACGCACGTGCGGCTGACAGCGAGCCCGGGCTCCCCTTCGCGTTCGAGAATTGCGAGAATGATGGCGTCGCCTTCCAGAAAAACTTTTTGCGCGCCGTACTTGCCCAGCAACTTGTTCACCGGATCATAAAAATTCAGGCTGAAGTAGGACGCCGGGTTCAGTCCTTGTTCCATCAAGGTGCGCGTAAGTCGCGTGGAGTCGCGGACATCCGCCTTGAGTACGACGTGCCGCAGAACTCGTTCCTCCTCGGGCTGCTGCAGTTGCTCATCGGGCAGAAGGAATTCGTAGAGCGTCCCGTTCATACGCGAGAGTTCGCGCAACTTGTCGGTGGAGACGAGGTTTACCGAATCCATCGCGGCGTTCAGCGTTTCCAACCGCCGCAGATCGCGGTGGTAATGAGAAAAATCCTGCAGGAATCGCGCTGCTACTTTAGAGCGCTCTGCTCCGCGGCAACCGGCCACCTTTCCCACCGCAGCGTACAGGCTGGCAGGCGAAAGTTTGCCGTGTTCCTGGATCATGCGCTCCACGCGGTCGCACTCAGGCCGCGAAATCAGCGCGTTCTTCAATTGCTGCGGATTAATGCGCGGCGCGTACTCGCCGAGAAGCGGCACCGTGTGGTACGACGCGATTACGCACTCCATGACCTGCTCGTCTTCCAGCAAGCGCACCCATTTGGCCAGCCGCTCCTGCTGCACGATACCTTCCGCCGTGGAATCGTCGGGCGTTCCCGTGCCGACGAGAGCACGCGCATTTTCCGGAGCGCAAAGCCAGGAATCGATTGTCTCGGTATTGATTTCTTCGCCGTAGAGCGAACGCATGAAACCCCACACCACGTCCTGCAGCCGAGGATAGCGATCGGGATCGCGATCCCAGTTGCCGAGCATCACGTAGTGCTCGGCGCAAAGATAATCGTCGCGGCCATCTTCGGAAAAAGCCAGCCTGTTCACAAACAAGCCATAACTGCTGAGGGCGGCAGCGCCTGGCTCAGGGGCCTTTGCCTCTCCAAAAAATGACCGGCGAGTGCGCGCCAGCGTTTCCTTTTCAATTGCCCGGAGGGTCTCGAACAGCTCCTGGCCAGTCTTGCGAAGAATGATTTTCTTGCGCACCTGGAAAGCGGCTACGCGTTCGCGATATTCGACAGCCTTTCCCTGACGGATGCCCTCATAACTCTTCAGCAGAACGCGGCAGCGTTCCAGCACCTGCGAGAACTGCACCGACATTTCCGTGCGGAGAAACTTGGTCACGGCCAACCGCGCCAGCAGATCGATGGAAAGTTTTTCTTCTTTCTTGGCGCGATTCAATGCCGCGAGGTGAAGCTCGGCAAGCAGCGGCTTCCAGTCGGACGGATCAGCGGCGATGCGGCTCTTTTCCTGAGCGGCGCCAGCGGCGGCGGTCCGCATCCACGAAGGCGCCTGCGTTTTCTGCGGGGCCTCGGCCGCCAGCAAACCTTCAAGCTCGCCGTGGCGCACAATCAAACGCATAATCTGGGCGCGCCCCGCATCTGCAAACCGCGGGCTTAGCGCCACATCGTGGCGAAGATTGTCTACTCCAACTGCCAATCCTTCGAGATTTATTGCCGGGACGGACGCAACCAACTGCGGCAAAGCCGCTTTTTCAGGCTCCTTGCCAAGGCGGAAGATGGGGAAGCGAGGCATTCGTAAGTGATGTTAATTTTCCGGAACTTACTGATTACACATGTACATATCGAGGCTAGCATGGCCGGGGCAAGGGCTAAAGTTACGGAGGTTATGGGGAAGTGGTTCCCACTCAAATTCGCTTTTACAAAGGTGGAACTTCGCGAAGACGGATATTCACGGCATGCGCAGGAACTCAGTGCCCGGCAAGATGAAGCCCGCTCGAACTCTCTACTGACTTTTCATTCGCGCCGCTTCAAACTCGTCGCCTTTTTGCCAGCCGATAAGGCGAGAGGAGCTTCCTGCCTCCCAGCCGAGAGCGAAGCCGAAGCGCGCCATCGCCGCATCGCCGACAAAGTTCATCTCTGGATGGTATTCATCGCTCGGCTGATGGTAATGCTTTTCTGTATATTCCTTATTCTGCTCCATTCCCCAGGCTTCATCATGGCCTTTAAACTTGATCCCTTCGTTGATCGAGAAAGATGGAATCCCCACGCGAGCCAAACTGAAATGGTCAGAGCGATAGTAGTGTCCGGCCTCAGGACGCGCATCGGGACGAATGGCCAGCCGGAATTCTTTCGCGGTCGCCAGTACCCAGGGATAAAACGTCGTCCGCTCCGCGCCAGTGACTTCGACTTCCTCTGGCGCTCCAATGGGCTGCACGTCATCGTAGTTCAAATCGAGCGCAATCTTGGCGGCGGGCATTGGCGGATGCTTGCCCAGATATTCCGAGCCCAGCAGTCCCTGCTCTTCGGCCGTCACTGCGGCGAAAATCACCGAGCGTCCCGGACGATCCTTGGCCACGCTGTAAGCGCGCGCCAACTCAAGCAAAATCCCGCAGCCCGTGGCATTGTCCGCGGCGCCGTTGTAAATGTTGTCGCCCGGCATGTCGGGACGAATGCCGAGGTGATCATAGTGCGCCGTGAAAATCACGGCTTGATCTTTGAGATTGCGGTTCGAACCTGGCAGAATCGCCAGGACATTATTCGATTCGAAATTTCGCACCTTGCTCACCATGTGCGCCCTGAGTTTTGCGCCAAGGTCGACAGGATGGAACTCGCGCGAGCGCGCATCTGCCATCATCTTGTCCAGATCCATTCCCGAAGCCGCGGCCAGTTTTTTCGCCACATCAAGCTGCACCCAGGAAGCAACCTTCAGCGCCGGACCCTCCAGCTTCAAACTCGACTTCTCGCCTGAATTGGAATTCCGCACCACTTCCCACGGGTAACTCGCCATGTCTTCTTTGTGGATGAGAATCACGCCGACCGCCCCTTTGCGCGCGGCTTCTTCATATTTGTAAGTCCAGCGGCCATAGTAGGTCAGGGCTCTGCCTTTAAAAAATTGGGGATCATCTGAGGGCGGCTCATTTACCAGCATCAGCAGGACCTTGCCGCGCACGTCCGCGCCTTTGTAGTCGTCCCAGTTGTATTCCGGAGCTTCAATGCCGTAGCCCACGAAGACAATTTCGGCGTCAACATCAGACTGCGGCTGCTGCGTCTGATCGTAGGCGACATATTCATCGAGCGGCTTCAAATCCATCGACGGACCGTGCCTGGGCAGTATGACGAACTGCGTCTGCGGCAGAGTTGTAATTCCCACCAGCGGAACCTTCTGCAGGTACGATCCATTGTCGCCGGCCGGCTTCAGCCCGTATTCGGCGAATTGTGTGGCTATGTATTCGGATGCGATGTCGCCACCGCGCTGCCCGGTACCGCGGCCCTCCAGCAGATCATGCGACAAGAAGCGAACGTGCCAGCGAATGTGTTCTGGATCGATAGTTTCCATCGCGGCAAACGCGGCGGAGGGCAAGCGGACCGAGACACCGTCCCGGCTCGGCGCTGCCGGCGCAGAGGCCGGGGCGGCGCCTCCCGCAGCCCATGTTACGAGGCTCAAGCCAATAATCACGATTATGACAACACTTGTTCTTGCAACTGCTTGCATAGATCAGTTTTCTCCCCCGACGAAATGGCGTACGGCGGCGGAAAATATAAGGGTCAGGAATGCTTTTGTGATGACTAAGAGAATTGTAACGGAGAGCACGCTGTTGCTAGATAAGAGAGTGGCCAGCGTGCCTACACCATAGGCCACTCTGCCACACGGACCATACGATCAATAGGGCATTTGTACCTGAGAGAGTTCCCTTCGCGTTTCAGGGT
>JBAVUV010000376.1:0-3004 GCA_049696955.1 Candidatus Sulfotelmatobacter sp.
TTTCAAGCTTGATTCCCGGTCTTCGACCGCCTTCCGTCGACCCAAGTCATTGCTCATCTTCTGCCCAACCTACTGTCTTTCCTCTAGATTGTGATCAAGCTCACATTTCTTTGTAACAGTGGTTACAAAACCGTAGTAAAATCCCGCGCAGATAGTCCTGTCTGGCCAAGAGGCCGGGCAGGCGTGACGCATAAAGTACTTGCGCCACGATCTTTCCGTTCGGAGGTTTTCTGGTATGGAAGATCGGGCCCCTGTAGTATCTCCTTCGGCTTCTGAGCAGTCTTCTTCCTCAACGGCTCACATCAGGCATCATGAAGGCCGCGGCGCCTGGGTGCTAACGGCATACGGCATTTCTGGACTGGCTCTTTTCGGCGTTTTGGCTTATTTCTTTTCGGACTTCATCGCTCATTAATGACGCCCGGCAGTGCCGAACGGGCGTCCGCGTCCGCGGAATCAGGTTGAAGTGTATTCGAAAGTTTCCCTTGGTTTTACTCGCTACTCGCTCCCAATTTCGAACGTGTTACAATGAGCGGCCTTAGAAGCTAACGCTTCGCAAAAGAACCCAGCGTTTCCCCACACTGAAGCACTGAGACCGAATAACGAGACATCCTGGTGGCCAAGAAACCTACTCCCGCTGGAACGCCGATTACCTACGCCGACGCGGGTGTGGACATCGACCGCGCCAACCGCACCAAGCAGCGCATCAAGTATCTGGCGCACAAGACCTTCACCCGGGGCGTGCTCAGCGAGATCGGCTGCTTCGGTGGTCTGTTCGCCATCGACAAAACGAAGTATCTGGATCCCATACTGGTTTCCAGTGTGGACGGGGTGGGCACGAAACTGAAAATTGCCTTTGAAATGGGGCTGCACTCCACCGTGGGTGCGGACCTGGTGAATCACTGCGTGAACGATATTGCCGTTCAGGGTGCCGCACCGCTGTTTTTTATGGACTATCTGGCGAGCGGCAAACTGAACCCGACAGTCGCCGAGCAGGTAGTGGAAGGCATTGCCGACGCCTGCAAGCACAACGGCTGCGCCCTGATTGGCGGCGAGACCGCCGAAATGCCGGGTTTCTATCCGGACGGCGAATACGACCTGGCGGGATTTATCGTGGGCGTGGTAGAGCGCGAACGCATTATCACTGGCAAGGACGTGCAGATCGGCGATGTCGTTCTCGGCTTGCCCTCGAATGGTCTGCACACGAATGGATATTCGCTGGCCCGCAAGCTGCTGTTCGAAGTGGCTCACTACTCACCCGATGACTACGTGAACGAGATCAAGAACAAGGTTGGGAACGAACTGATGCGTACCCATAAGAGCTACTGGCCGGCGCTGAGAAAGTTGATCGATGCGCAATGCGTTTCCGCGCTGGCGCATGTGACCGGAGGCGGCATCACGGAAAATCTGCCACGAGTGCTGCCCCGAGGCACGGCAGCGCTCATTGAGCTTGGTTCCTGGCCGGTACTGCCGTTATTCGAGCATCTCCGCCAGTTGGGCGATGTTCCGCAGGACGAAATGTTGCGTACGTTCAACATGGGCCTGGGCATGCTGATGGTGGTTCCGCTGGCGAAATTCAAGAAGGCGCAAAGCGTGCTGGATCGGGTGGGAGAAAAGGCTTACACGGTCGGACGAATCGTAAAGGGCGAGCGCAAAGTGATGTACAGCTGAAGAAATTGCTGATGGTTGATTGCCGATTTAGATAAGACAATTTTGATTTCTAATCGGCATTCAGCCATCACAAATCAACAATGCATTCTCTGGGCATTCTTCTCTCCGGACGCGGGTCAAACTTCGTCGCCATCGACGACAGTATTGATGCTGGCCGTATCGCGGACGCGCAGATCAGCGTTGTCATCTCCAACCAAGCAGATGCACTTGGGATCGCGATTGCGCGCCAGCGCGGGCTTGACGCTCTGGTGATTCCGTCGAAGGGCAGGCCTCGTGGAGAGCACGACCGGGAAGTTGCGGGCGCACTGAGGCAGCGCAAAGTGGATCTCGTCTGCTTAGCGGGATACATGCGTCTGCTCTCGCCATGGTTCGTGCAGCAGTTTCCGCGGAAGATTCTCAATATTCATCCTTCTCTGCTGCCGGCATTCCCCGGACTCGAGGCGCAGGAGCAGGCTTTCGCCTACGGAGTAAAAGTTTCCGGCTGCACGGTGCACTTTGTCGATGAGGAACTGGATCATGGCCCCATCATTGTGCAGAAGACGGTGTCAGTGCTCGATAGTGATGACGAGCATACGCTGGCTGCCCGAATTCTCGAGCAGGAGCATGTTGCCTATTCCGAGGCAATTAATATTGTTCTGGGTGGAAGGTTCAAAATGACTGGGCGCAGATTGAAAAGAGAAGGCGCGTAGCTCTGGCTTTTATGCGAGCTGAATGTGCGGACGGCATCTTTCGGCTTCGCCGAGCGTAGAGAGGCGCTATCAGCCACAAACATGCATGCTTCGCATGCAGGACAGCCGAGGGCGGCTGTCCCCACATTAAGAGCTGCTCTGCAACTGGGAAGGAATCCTCTTCGCCATCCTTACAATCGGCAACGACCCTCCGTTCCCAAGCGGAACCTCTTGATTCTCGACGGCCTCGTATCCCTTTGCCCGATAAAAAGCCACGCCGCTCAAAGTTGCACCCATCTCCAGACGGGAGAATCCTGCGTCTCGCGCTGCGTTTTCGCAGGCTTCGAGAATCAAGCCGCCAATACCACGTCGTGCCCATTTCGGATGTACGAAAAATGCCCGAATCTTCGCCGCATCCCGCGTGGGGTCAAGCATCGAGTCTTCGCGCCCAGCAAATTGATCGCCGCCGTAGAGCGTTTTGCGCTGGCTCCAACCGCCACAAGCGACCATCCCGGTGCTTTGGGAGTCTGAAACTTCTACTACGAAATACGTTCCATCGACGATGAGTTGGCTATCCACGCCATACACCGACTGCAATGCGCCTTCAATCTGCGCCGGAGAATAGTCTTCAACTTGCAGGCCGCGTACGGAAGCTTCAATCACTTCGC
>JBAVUV010000377.1:0-7062 GCA_049696955.1 Candidatus Sulfotelmatobacter sp.
CCGCTCAGTGGGGCGGTAGCCGGCCTCGGCTGTCTCCGAAAGCTCAGTCCGGCACGTGTGGGTAGAAACTAGCTGGGGGCGGCGAGAGGTATAGGACCGGCCCAATCGAAAATGCTAAAGGCGGAGCATCGCTGCTCCGCCTCAGTCCAGTTCAAACACGTCCAATACAAACTACGCGGCCGGACGCAATTTCTTCATCCGTTCTTGCATTTCTTCCGGTGACACGTCTTCCACGTGAGTGGCCACACCCCACAGATGTCCAAATGGATCTTGAAAGAAGCCGGAGCGATCGCCGTAAAATTGATCCTCAACCGGCTTGAGAATTTTGGCGCCCTCGGCGGCTGCGAGCGCGACCACGCGATCGACATCGGGAAGATATACATACAGGCTCACCGGGCTGGCGCCAATGGTGGCCGGGCTGGTGTGCCCCAGTCCCATGCTGGGATTTTCATCAGCCAGCATGATGTGCGAATCGCCGATCTTTAGCTCGGCGTGACCGACCTTGCCGTCCGGGCCATTCATGCGAACGGTTTCCGTTGCGCCGAAAACTTTCTTGTAATACTCAATGGCTTGAGCGGCGCCTTTGATGATCAGGTAGGGTGTAACGGAGTTGTAATCCTTGGGAATATAAGAAACTTTGCTCATGTTTTTCCTCCTTGGAATTTAAGGCTAAGGGTGGCTGTTACGGCGCGCATGCCGACTGCGAATGCAGTTCCGGCATCCTCAATGGAAACACAATTCGCGAGCAATCTCAAGGCCGGGTCCGCCGGGGCAAGCTGTCTTAGAAGAACTGCTTGCGATGTATATACGATTATTATATCATGTATATACCAATAAGCGAGGATCCAGATGGCCGTTACCATGACATCAATTCGCCTGGACACGGACCTTGCCGACCAGGCCGTGAAAGTCCTCGGCGCGAAATCCCGCACCGAGGCCATACATGTCGCCCTTCGCGAGATTGTCGCACTGACGCGTTTCAAGACGCTGATGAAAAAGAATGCCGGCAAGCTAAAGTTCTCGGGGCTCGATGAGTGACCTCATTATTTTCGATACCTCAATTCTCGTCGACAATCTTCGCACTGACCGTCATCGCCATAGAATCCAATCCGTCCTTGGATTGATCCGAATGTCGTCTGTGGTGTTAGCGGAATTGTGGAGAGGCGTAACCAAACCCGCGGAACGGGATTTCTTGCGCGCTTTGGTGCGTAATCATCCTGTTCTGACGCCAACCGAGGGGAATTGGCTGGAGTCTGGCCAAATCCTCTCAAAGATTCGTGCCGACCGAGGCTTTGCACCGGAGAAGCTTCGCGATCTTCACTTTGACGTCCTAATTGCCCTGACTGCCCGCTCCCACGGCGCCCGCCTGATCACCTCCAACCGCTCCAATTTTCAACTGATTGACAGTTACCGGAAGCTGCAACTGGAAATCTGGTAGCCCACGACCGGCGAAAATACCCAGGCGCACGAAATTACGGGGGTGACTTCTCGACATGCGCTCCATCCTTGTAATATGAGGAAATTACCAGCGCCGCCATCTCGTTGCGCCGCACCGCGCGCCACAACCCGCTCGCCGCGACGGGCGTTGTTCTCGTTGCCGTCTTTGTAATCTTCGCGCTGTTCGCGCCCTGGATCGCGCCCCAAGATCCCGCGTCAATTAATCTTCCTGCGCGACTTGACGCTCCCTCTCACGTGCACTGGTTCGGCACGGACGAACTGGGCCGCGACATCTTCTCCCGCATCATCTACGGTGCCCGCATTTCCATGCTGGTCGGAAGCTCGGTGGTGCTGGCTTCACTCGGGCTCGGGCTAATCATTGGCTCAATCGCCGGATATTACGGCGGAGGCATCGATCGCTTCGTCAACGTGGTCTTGATGAATGCATTCTTATCGTTTCCCGGGATTCTCCTCGCCATTGCTTTCGTCGCCTTTCGTGGGCCAGGAATCTTCAATCTTGTTCTCGCCCTTTCCCTCGGCGGATGGGTGGGCTATGCCCGTCTCGTCCGCGGACAAGTCCTCGCCGCGCGCGAGCGCGAATTCGTCGAGGCGGCGCGCGCTCTCGGAGCGAGCGACGTGCGCATCATCGTGCGTCACATCCTTCCGAACATCATTCAGCCCGTGATTGTGCAGGCCGCGATCGGTATGGCAGGTGCAATCCTGGCCGAAGCTACGATGAGTTTTCTCGGCCTCGGTGTTCCCCCGCCAACCGCCAGTTGGGGAACCATGCTCAACGACGGCCGCGCGCATTTATTTGACGCCCCTCATCTCGTGCTCTTTCCCGCGCTTGCGGTGATGCTCGCCGTGCTCTCCTTCAACTTCATCGGCGACGCCCTGCGCGATTATCTCGATCCGCGTTCCCGCATCGAAGCCGGTCTCTAGTCTCCTCCGCAATCCCTTCAAAACACAGCCTATACATTTCTTGACATATATCGCATATTGCAATATAAATATATCGATTTGCTATATGAAGCTGGGAGAGAAAATCCGTTACCTGCGCGAGGTGGAAGGCTCGCTGCGCGGATTGAGTCGCCCCATGACACAACAGGAGATCATCAAGGCGGTTCGCCAGGAGTTGCGCAAGAGCATCAGCCAGTCGTATCTGTCGCAGATCGAAAGCGGTGCGCGACCGCACATGACCCAGTCGTCGCGGGCGCTGCTGGCGAAGTTCTTCAAGGTGCACCCGGGTTTCCTGGTGGATGACCCGGAGGGTTATCACACGGAGTTGACCTCGGACTTACGAACTACAGAAGGTCAGCTTGACGTGTGGCTGCTGCAAGGGTCGGAGCGTTTCGTCGGCGATCCGGAGGTGAGCGAAGTGCTGATCAAGGCCGCGCGCGAGAAAGATACGCGGCGTTCGCTGCTGCTGCTGGGTGCGATTCTCGAAACCCCCGGATTGGCTGAGCGGCTGCTTGAAGCCTTGCGGCCGGAGTTGGTTGCAAGATCCGTGCGTGGTCATCACACGCGGGGCGAAAATCTCCGGCACCAAAATCGTGACGGCGAAGAGGAGCGCCAAGGGCGTAGCCGTTCCAGCGTAGAAAGGAGGCGAACTCGATGAATCACTCCATGACCTGGGCAGATTTTTACTTGGTTTGTTTCGCGGTCGGCTTCTGCTTGAGCTTTTTTTCCTTTGTGTTTGGCGGGGCACGGGCGGGGCGATTGCATCTGCCGCATTTTCACGGACACGTTGCAGGCGCACACTTGCCCACGACAACTATTCCGGCAGCTCACGGACCAGTTGCAGGACACGCTCCGGCTGGTGTTAAGGCTGCGGCAGGTCACGCCGCGCAGCAAAGCGGAGTTTCGCCTTTCAACTTCGTCACGCTGACCGCGTTCCTGGCATGGTTCGGCGGTACGGGATATTTACTCACCCGCTACTCCGGAGTGTGGGTTGGCTTTGGATTACTGGCTTCAATCACCAGCGGGCTGGTCGGGGGAGGGATAGTGTTTTTGTTCCTGAGTAAAGTCCTGATCTCTGAGGACGAGAATATGGATCCGGCTGATTACGAAATGGTCGGCGTGTTGGGCCGCATCTGTAGTGCGATCCGCGCCGGTGGGACAGGAGAGATGATTTACACGCAGATGGGAACGCGCCGCGTATGCGGCGCGCGTAGCGAAGATGCCAGCGCCATTGCCAAGGCGAGCGAAGTGGTGGTCACCCGTTACGAAAAGGGAATTGCCTATGTTCGGTTGTGGAGCGAGATGTCGGGCGACGAGTAGTGGATTGCGGATTAGTTTTTCAGCCACTACTGGGTGAGGAAATCCTATGGAACGAAAGCTATTTCAAGCTGCAATCGTGCTGGCATGGGCATCCCTGCCGCTAACGGCGTTGAAATATTCGAGTGCCTGGGATCGTTTGCCGATGCGTATTGCCGTCCACTTTGACGCAAACTGGCAACCCAACGGATGGACTTCCCGCGATGGAGCGCGCTTACTTGCTGTCGCTACCACAGCGTTCCTGCTCACGATCTTTACGATCGCAGGCTACGCCACGGCCCGCATGTCGGCTTCGGCTTTATCGAGATGGTCCATGCTGGCCGTTTTTTATGTCGTACTCGGGCTGGTCTACCACGTAAACAGTTGGATCGTGGACCGTAATTTGAGCGCGAAGCAAGGCTCGCCTGCAAGCGAGTCGATGGTTCGTCGAGATGTGGAAACGATAACGGAGCACTTTTGGGGCTGAGTATCTAAAACGGTTCTAGTAACAGGAGGCGTTATGCCAGAGATGTCGAGGATGGTTGAGATTTGGATTTTTGCCGGGCTAGGAGTGATGGTCCTTCTATTCCTGATGAGTGGAATGGCCAGGCTATATCGCAAAGCGGGGCCGCACGAGGCACTCATCGTGTACGGCCTGGGCGGAACGCGCGTGGTGCAAGGACATGGCACGCTGGTGCTTCCCATGGTGCAAGTCTGTCGTGATCTGTCGCTCGAGCTGATGTCGTTCGACGTGGCGCCGCAGCAGGACTTGTACACCAAGCAAGGCGTCGCCGTAACTGTCGAAGCTGTTGCCCAAATCAAAGTGAAGTCTGACCGCGAGTCTGTGCTCACGGCGGCCGAACAATTCCTTACGAAGAGCGATCAGGAGCGCGAAGCCCTGATCCGATTAGTGATGGAAGGCCACCTGCGCGGCATCATCGGACAGCTAACGGTAGAAGAAATTGTCAAGCAGCCGGAGATGGTTTCCGACCGCATGCGCGGCACTTGCGCCGAGGACATGAACAAGATGGGGCTGGAAGTAATCTCTTTCACCATCAAGGAGGTTCGCGACAAGAACGAATACATCACAAACATGGGCAAACCGGACGTGGCGCGCATCAAGCGCGATGCCGATGTGGCAACGGCGGAAGCTGATCGTGATACGGCAATCAAGCGAGCGCTGGCGCAGCGGGAATCTGCCGTGGCCAAAGCACAAGCCGATCAAGAACGCGTGCTTGCCGAAACTTTATCTCTTGCCAAGCAAGCGGAGTCGCAGCGTGATCTGGAAGTGAAGAAGGCGCAATTCCTGGAAGTCACCAAGCGCCAGCAGGCGCAAGCCGACAAGGCCTATGACATCCAGACCAACATCATGCAGCAGCAGGTGATCGCCGAGCAGGTGAAGGTGCAGCAGATCGAGAAAGAGCAGCAGGTCAAAGTGCAGGAGGCGGAAATCAATCGCCGCGAGAAAGAACTGATTGCAACCGTGCTGAAGGGAGCGGAGATCGAGCGTCAGCGGATCGAAACATTGGCCGCAGCCGAAAAGCAACGCCTGATCGCGGAAGCCGAAGGGCACGCCTCGTCTATACGCGCGCAGGGCGAAGCGGAAGCCGAAATCATTTTCAAGAAAGGCGAATCCGAAGCCAAGGCCATGAACGTGAAAGCCGAAGCCTATCAGGAGTACAACCAGGCGGCTGTAATCGACCGGCTATTCACCTGCATGCCCGAGGTGGTGAAGGCGCTGGCCAGTCCGCTGGCCAACGTAGACAAAATCACCATCGTCTCTACGGGAAATGGCGATGCGTCCGGAATGAATAAAATCACCGGCGACATCGCCAAGATGGCGGCGCAGGTGCCGGCGTTGTTCGAAACGCTGTCCGGCATGCCGCTCGCGGACTTGCTCGGCAAGGTGCGGCAACTGGGTGATCACGCTCCAAAGCCGCCGGTGGTCGATGCAACGAAGAACTGAACCTCAATTGCTTGTGTTGGGACAGCCGCCTACGCCTGCTCTGAGCGGAGTCGAAGGGCTGTCCCCCGAGCGCAGCGAGGGTGAAGTAATTCGAAGTGGAGATTATGAACCACAAATCGAAGGGAATTGGTTTAGGAATTGCGTTGGGCGCCGCGTTGGGCGTGTCTTTGGGCGTAATAGCCGGCCATGTCGCATTGTGGTTGGGGCTAGGCGTCGCGATTGGCATGGCCATCGGCAGCACGCTGCGAAGCGGGAGACGCGAGTGTCCGGAATGCGCTGCGGTTCACAAAGCGCATTCAGCGCAGAGTGACTACAAAGGTGACGAAAATGGCGCGACGTTTGGAGCCCCGTGATCTTGGCAAGAGAAAGTACTGGGGCACCGGCGGCCTGATCGTTTTTTGATGGGGTCGTCGCAATGCATTTCACGAAATCCGATATCTGGCTGATCGGCGGAATTGTGATAGGGCCGCCTGGTGGTTTCCTGGTGGCAGCAATCCGCGGTTCAGACGAACTTTAACAAATGTATTGAACGCTGACGGCTGAAAGCCAAAAGCCAAAAGCCAAAAGCTAAAAGCTAAAAGCTAAAAGCTAAAAGCTAAAAGCCAAAGAAAAGGAGTCCACCATGGCACTACTAGAGCGTGTTTCCACATTGGTCCGAGCCAACCTCAACGACCTGATCGACAAGGCCGAGGAGCCGGAAAAGATGATCAAGCAGGTGATTCTTGACATGCAGAATCAGCTGCTGCAGGTGAAGACGCAGGTGGCGATCGCCATCGCCGACCAGCATCTGCTGGAGAAGAAGAGGAAAGAGAACGAGGAAAAAGTCGCGGAGTGGATGCGCAAAGCTGAACTCTCCGTCGACAAAAAACAGGACGACCTGGCCCGCGCATCACTGCAGCGCGTAGAAAGTTATCGCGAGATGAGCGAGAGCTTCGCGCAGCAGGTAACCGATCAGAAGGCGCAAGTGGAAAATCTGAAATCTGCGCTGCGGCAACTGGAGCAGAAGCTGACTGAAGCGCAAACCAAGGCCGATCTGCTGATCGCGCAACATCGCCGCGCGCGCGCGATCGGAAAAGCCAGCGATGCGCGCCTGGCCATGGGCGATGGATCAAAAGCGGCGGCCTTCGATCGCATGAAACGCAAAGTTGCGCACTCCGAAGCCTTTAGCGCAGCCAAGGCCGAAATCGCCGGCGACAACATGGAAGATCGCCTGGCCGCGCTGGAGAAGGAAGACCGCATCGAGCAGCTGCTCGCAGAGTTGAAGACCAAGCGCGGAGCGTAAAACGAATCGACGGAGAACTTAAATGAACATCAGATCGTGGCAAATTGAATCCAGAGTTTCGGCCCTTTCCGTGCTCATGCTGTCGCTATGGGTTTGCCCGGTGGTCCAAGCCCAGCAAAAG
>JBAVUV010000378.1:0-2907 GCA_049696955.1 Candidatus Sulfotelmatobacter sp.
GTGCAGTCCGATCACCAGATCAAGTATGACGGGAGCAAGCTCTACAAGAATCATATCTTCCGCTTTGGAGCGGGTTATAACCACATTCACGGCGGCGGGCTGGCCGCGTTCCTGGGACTGGCGCCGGCGGTGAACGCTCCGGCGAATGTCACGCCCTTCAATGTTTTCCCGGGAGGAGCCGCCAACCCGTTGAACTACCCGGCCGACAACGTGACCTTGGGCAACGGACAAGGGTTCTCTTCCTTGCAATCTGCATTCGGTTTTGCAGGAGGCGGATTGGGACCCGATAATCGCGTCTCGGCTTACTTTGGGGATTCCTGGAAAGTTAAGCCAAACTTTACCGTGACCGCGGGCCTGCGCTATGTCCGCGACACCGGGCGCACCGACAGCAACCTCGGTCCGCTTCCCGTATTGAATGAATTCAACAATCAGTTTTATTCGAATTTAGGAGCCCCGGTTAACCAGCCGAATCTAAATTTTGCTCCGCAGCTTGGTCGTGCCTGGGACCCGCATAGAAACGGCAAGACCGTGATTCGCGCCGGTATCGGATTGTTTTATGAAAACTCTATTTGGAACAACGTTCTGTTTGACACTCCGGGTCGACTGCAAAAAGGGCTTTTTCTTGGCTTCGCGGGGGCTTGCTCAAGTGGAGGCGCCACGCCGGTCACTTTTCCCGATGGAAGCGTGCACACCCCCACTTTCTGCGGACAACCAATCGGAAGCGTGGTCCCTGAGATCACACAATTTCAGCAACAGTACCAGGCCGCCGTTCTGAGTGCCGGGCCCGCGACGAACGGTAGTTATATCGGCAACATCCTTTCGGACAATTTCAATACCAGCACGGCCCTCCTCGCTCCCAACTACGTCTCCCCACGTTCCGTGCAGATGAACGTCGGCACGCAGCATGAGATCCGGCGAGGAATGGTGGCGAGTGTGGATTATCTCCGCAACGTATCCACCCATAACTTTCTCATTCTCGATACAAACCACACCGGCGATGCACGTTTCTTCAACAAAGCCGCAGCGCAGGCTGCGATTGCCGCCACCAATACGCAATTCGGCTGTGCCGACGTTGCATGCGACATCGCAGCCGGGGCGCATATCACTGATTTCGCCAGCAACGGCCTCGATTCAGGCTTCGTCTTGTGCGGCGGTGCCCCGTGCGCAGCAGCCGCTTTTCCCGGTATCAATAATGCGGTGGGTTCCAATGAGATGCTGTTCCCAGTTGGGCGTTCGGTCTACAACGCGCTGCAGGCTACTTTGAAGGAGGATGTGGCGCGACCGCTGCCCGAGATCAAGCACGCGAACCTGCAGGTTTCCTATTCCTTCTCTCGATATATCGCTACTGCGAGAGACAACGATTTCAGCACTGCCGCCACCGACTTCGCCGACCCTAACCGCTATATCGGCCCCAATGCCCTCGACCGCACTCACCAGATTTCTTTTGGAGGCTATATGGATTTGCCTGCGGGCTTTCAGGTGGGAGTGACCGCTCACTTCGACAGTCCGCTACCCTCGAATGTGCTTCTGCCGGTGAGCGGCTTGCCTGGCGGGATCTTCCAGACTGACATCACTGGAGACGGCACCGGCGACGGATCCAGCGCCAGCAACCGCGGGCTGGGCGACCTTCTCCCCGGGACGAATGTAGGAGGCTTCGGGCGCTCTTTTGGCACTAACGGCCTTAACCAGTTGATCACAAACTACAATACTAACCTCGTTGGCCAACCAACTCCCGCCGGCCAGGTACTGATAAGCAACGGTTTGTTCACAGCAGCGCAGTTGCAATCCTTGGGAGGTGTGATCGGGGGAAGTACTCCTACGGCTACGTCGCCTTATGGACCTTTGCAACTGGCGCCGCCGGGGGCAATCGAGCAGGCGTGGTTGAGAACCTTCGACATGAACATGAGCTGGACTTACAGAATTAAGGAAAGATTCGAGATCAAGCCCGGAGTTTCCTTCTTCAACGTGTTCAATTTTTCTAACTTCGATGGCCCCGCCGTCCCCTTTAGTCCCACACTCAACGGACAGATAGGTTCGCCCAACGGCACTACCAGCGCGCTGGAGCATGGCGCGGCTGGAAACTTCCTTCGTCTTGGATTGGGCTCGGGTGTGAATGCGCTTGGGGCGCCGCGAGCAATCGAGTGGGAATTGAAGTTCAGTTTCTAACATGGCGTCGGATGAGGCACCAGGCTATGCCTTGCTTTCCTGCGGCTCCATTCGCCAACATTAGGCCATCTCTTCGATCCCTTACTGCGATCATGATTACCTGTTCGAACTCCCCGGCTTAGGGAGCAAGATGCCCAATCATTACATCGGTGATTTTACTACACACCATCGCGATTTCCGTCCTCCCCCAGTGCCTGCCGAGCTTGTGCAACTGGCCTTAGTCCGATCCCTGACGCTACATCCAGTACAGATGTACAGCCAGTTTGCGCGCCATCGCTACCTTCGTGATCTTTCGCCCTCGGCGCATGGCTAGGTGAACGAACCTATTGCGCCACTCGGGCTGCGCTCCGTCACCTGGGCCGCTTCCACCAGCAGGAACCGGAGCAACGCGTTACTTTGTTTGCTGATGTGTCCCAGTCGGAGCCGATCGCTGCTGGATTCCTCCGAAGGAACCAGCTACACATAGCTGGCAATCTGCTTCCCGCAGTGAAACCGTTCTGGCGTTCGTTTGTATGGAATTTTGGGATGCGCAGATTCCAGCAATTATGGAATTCTCCCGAAGTTTTGGAGATCCAAAGGCTCTGTTTTGGTTCTGTTGCGGCCTCTTTTTGGAACACTTCCGAAGTTTATTGGACGAGAGTGCTTTGACCACTACAAAATCCTCTACAGCTACTTTTTAGCGCACGTTCGAGTTTGCCTGCCTGATTTTTATCTCTTTCGAAGAACGAGACAGTGCATTTG
>JBAVUV010000379.1:0-1814 GCA_049696955.1 Candidatus Sulfotelmatobacter sp.
GCCTTGCGCTTGTCTCTTGCATGTGTGGTTGTCCTGATGTTTGCTTGGTTTGTGCAGGCACAATCTTCTCTGGATGACGTGCACGTTGAGCCTCGCCAGAAGCCTAATGCCGAGTTGCCCTCCGGCGATGCGGCAGGGGCGCGCGGCCTTTCCAGTCATGAGGCTCACACCAAACCTCTGCGAGTCGATGTGGATCTTGTACTCGTTCCCGTGACCGTAACCGATGCGTTGAACCATCCTGTGACTGCCCTGCAGAAGCAAGACTTCCAACTCTATGAGGGGGAGAAGCAGCAGGAAATCCGCTATTTTTTCCAGGAGGAAGAGCCTCTGTCAGTTGCCGTGCTTCTAGATGTAAGCAAAAGCATGAGCGACAAGATTGCAACTGAGCGGGAGGCGCTGCAGGATTTCTTCAACAATGCAAATCCAGAGGATGAATATTTCGAGATCACTTTTTCAGACCGTCCGCGCCTCGTTGCCAGTTCAACCAACTCGATCGAAGAGTTGCAACGGCCTTTGATATTGGCAGAACCGGCTGGCCCCACCGCCATGCTGGATGCGATTTATTTGGCCGAGGCCCAATTGCGGACCGCAAAGTACAAGCGCCGGGCGATTGTAATCTTTTCAGACGGCGGTGACAACGTGAGCCACCACAGTCATAAAGAGATTAGGGGATTGGTGCGTGAGAGAGACGTCGAAGTTTATGCTATCGGGCTGTTTGAGACCGCTCCCTTTGGGACTGTCGAAGAAAAACTTGGCAAGATGTGGTTGAGCCAAATCACCGATTGTACGGGTGGCCGTACCGTGGCCATACAAAAGCGAGAAAAAGTTCCCGAGGCGGCCGCCGCCGTGAGTCGCGAAATACGAAGCCAATACGTACTCGGCTATCGTCCTAATAACAGTAGAGACGGAAAATGGCGGAAGATAAAGATCCGCGTGGCCTCGGCCACCCAGCAACAGCCCCTGCGCGCTTCCTACAAGCAAGGTTATATCTCACTGGAAAAGTAGCGGCGGGAAATATTCTAGACGCGATTTGATGACGAACTGCGCTGAACTACTGGCGGAGCAATATCTCTCGATCTAGACTCTGCTGCGTTCTTGCCAGGGGCGAAGATCCGTGCGAGATCAATTTCCCGGCCCTTATACCGAAGGACTGTACTCTGCGCCATCACTCGTCGTTTCGGTATCGTCGCCGGGATATTGATGAGGCCTCCCGCGATTCCATCGTTAAGAGACGGAAAGCAAGCACCAGGTGAATTCGAGGGATTTGCTCATAACCCCAGTATTAGGGGTATATGGGTAACAAGGTTCCAAAATACTTAACCTTCGCCGAGGACGTTCACTGATTCCCGGCGCGAATGCATGGTGAGAGGTCGATCGGTATGGAAATACTTCTTATAGGCTGCAATCCAATCAGTGGCGATGTCGCGTTGTGCCGTAGATAAATCCAGTTCGCCAACAAAGACCATTTCGTGGAGGCGGTCTTCCAAGGCGTCCTTAACGTGCGCATTCCACGTCCGCGATGTGTAGGGTTCCGGCCACAGATTGTGGATGTCTTCTGCACCGCCCAAACCCGGGGCGATCAGATAGTCAACTTCGTAGTCGTCCGGATGGGCATTCACGATGCCGTACTCCAGAAAGACTGATCTCAATTTTAATCTCGGCCGCATCAATCCTTACTTCACGCAGGATGCTTCGGTGGGCGTCGATCTCTACCAGCACGAAAAGCGCTCGGTACGCTTCCAGGCCGACGTCGCTAACTTGGGCAACACGCTGGAAGTAATCGACTTCGGAGGGCTTTTCTCCGGCAACGCACT
>JBAVUV010000380.1:0-20320 GCA_049696955.1 Candidatus Sulfotelmatobacter sp.
GAATGCACCTCCTTGTGCCCCTTCTGCACAAAAAAGTCGAGAAACCTGCGCCGAATTTCAGATCCTGTCAGCATTTTCGGTGAGCTTTAATTTTAGCACCGCGAAACAGAACGACTAAGGGCGCAGAGAACGCCGGGGAGTTCATACGTCAGTCACCAGTCGATCTCTGTGCCCTCGATGTTCCTAAATGTTGCCGGGTTATTTCACCGCGTCTTCGGTTTTCTCTCCCACTTTCTTCACTTCGTGTCCCGTCGCCATGGTGCCTTTCTTTACTTCGCTGCCGGTTTTCTTGGCGGCGATGTCGGTATCCTTCGCCGTGTCCTTGGCCACTACTTTGGTTTCGTGGCCAGTCTTGTCGGCGGCCTTTTCAGTATCTTTGCCGGCAGTTTTGGCTACCTTCTTGGTGGTGTGTCCGGTTTTGGTGGCCGCCGTTTTAGTTGCATCGCCGGTTTTATCAGCAGCCTTTTCGGTGGCGTGTCCGGTTTTTGTGGCGGCTTTCTTGGTATCGGTGCCAGTGTCCTTTGCCGTTTTCTTTACATCCGAGCTGACATCTTGAGTCAGAGCGAGCGGGACTGCGCTGAGGAGCACGGCTGCGAGAATCGTTTTCCAGGTAACTTTCATAGTGCCTCCTGAGGAGCGGAGATTGGGAAAGGCAGGAGTATGCAACATCGAGGCGGCGTTTGCCAAGCAGCGCAAGATCAGATGATTTCGCTTTCCAGCGACGTTAAGGTCTCTTCATCCACATCCCAACTCTTGAGGAGTGTGAAAATCGTTTTTGTCCCGAACCCGGCTCGCGCCAGTTGCCGGAAGATTCGCGCCGTCGCCTTCTGGTCCTTGGGTTTTACCATCCGCTTCCGCCGCAGATATTCGCGAGCCTGTTTTTCCTCGCTCAAGCCGTCGAAAGCCGCATCCACTGCCTTTTCGATAATCTCGCCATGGACGCCCTTTATTTTCAGGTCGGTAATTACACGCCGGCGTCCAAATTTTTGATTGTCCCGGCGCAGCGAAGAAAAATAAGCCGCATACTGAGAATCGTTCAGGTAGCCGCGATCCTTAAGCCGCCGGATCACCAACTCAATCAGCGTCTGCCCATATTCCGATTCAGCATCTTCTACCCGCGCACGGAATAAACGCTTCAATTCCGCAACCGTACGCATGCGCCGCGCCAGCGCTCCCACGGCGTATTCGTATAGCTCATCTTCGGAATACGACCTCTTCTTCGGTCGGGAGAATGGCATGCGCTAACGATAGCGCAGTTTTGGGGCTGAAGAGAAAGAGAATTAAACACAAAGGAGACGAAGTCACACGAAGGAAAAACCGTTTGAATTTCACCTCGTGTAACTTCGTGGTTGAGCTCTACCGTCCGCCGAAGCCAGCCGACTGCATCGACTGCCGCGAAATATCGGCGGTCGACGCGATGCCTTGCATGCGCAGTTTGAAGTCGTCGGCGTTGGATGCGTTTTCCAGCGCGGTTTCGTAAGCCACCAGGCCAGCCTGGAATAAATCCCACAACGACTGATCAAAAGTCTGCATGCCGTATTGCGATGTGCCCGCCGCAATAGCGTCACGAATCGAGCGCGTCTTTTCCGGAACGAGTACGCACTCTCGGATGAAGGCGGTATTGATCATCACCTCAACTGCGGGCACGCGCCCGTCGGAATCGCAACGCCGCACCAGGCGCTGGCTCACGATGGCGCGCAGAACTGCCGCCAGCTGCAGGCGAATCTGTTTCTGCTCGGGTGGCGGGAAAATGGAAATGATGCGGTTTACGGTTTCCACAGCGTCGAGCGTGTGCAGAGTAGAAAAAACCATGTGGCCGGTTTCCGCCGCGTGCAGCGCAGTCGAGATGGTTTCCAGATCTCGCATTTCGCCGACCAGGATGACGTCCGGATCCTGACGCAGAGATGCGCGCAAAGCCGCACTGAACGACGGCGTATCCACGCCGATTTCGCGCTGGTTTACGTATCCTTTTTTGTCTCGATGCAGAAATTCGATCGGATCTTCGATGGTGATGATGTGTTCGGCGCGGCTGGAATTCACTCGATCAACCATTGCGGCCAGCGTCGTCGACTTACCGGAACCAGTCACACCCGTCACCAGCACCAGTCCGCGCGGCATCTCGCAAATCTGTTCGACCACTTTCGGTAGAAATAATTCGTCCAGCGCGCGTATCTTGGTGGGAATCACGCGCAGGACCAGCCCAACGTTGCCGCGCTGCTGGAAGATGTTGACACGGAAGCGTCCTAGCCCGGCGACGCCATAGGCCATATCGATTTCCGTGGTCTCTTTGAACTTCTGCTTCTGCCGCGCCGACATCATGCTGAACGCCATGGTCAGCATGTCTTCAGCGCTCACACGCGGCTGGTCGGTCAATGGCACCAGTTCGCCATCAATGCGAAGGTGAGGATAATTACCCACCTTCAAATGCAAATCGGAGGCTTTGCGTTCGGTCGCAATCCGCAGCAGATCATCAATATTCATCGAAGGATTTCCCGGGAGGCGCTTCGCCTCACAAGCATGCCTATGATGAACCGAATCGTCACCTTCCCCAAGATGACCTAGGTAATGAGTCCATTTCTTATGCGGGCACAGCCTTCAGTGCAGATTAGAAGAAGATTGGAACATTTACATCCGGGCAATCGCGCTGGTGCCCGGGCTTGCATGTGCGCGCCCGCTCGCAACAGGCTTGCCCTCGCCTTGCCATTTTCGGGAGAGTTCCTCGAGTTGATGCAATACCTTCTGGATATCTTTCATGCGATCGGTTATCCCGTAAGTGACGGCGGGAGGAATAGTCGGTTCGTAATGGCGGAAGATGAACCGCGCGTCTTCGAGCGTTCGCAGGCGTTCCGTCAGCACTCGTGCCGAGATACCTTCTACCTGCCGCCGTAGCACGCCGAACCGCATGTGGCCGTCGTTGCTTAGCGCCCACAGGATGTGCAGCGTCCACGGCCGCGTAAGCAACTCCAGCAGGCCGCCAATGGCGCAAGGCGAAGCCAACTTTGCCGATTTTCGTGAAGGGGTCATATTGTTACTAGGTTACTTTAAAGTTCCTACTATGTAAAGAGTTAATAGTTATTTATTGTAACTATAGTGAAGCTACCGACATCAAAGTTCCTGACAGTCGGAGGTCGTTATGAAATTGCTTCGCATTGATTCCAGCGCCCGGCGAAATTCCGTTTCGCGTCAGCTGACAGAAAGGTTTGTTGAGTCCTGGAAAAAACAAAATTCGGAGGGAGAGATTATTGTCCGGGATTTGGCTACTACTCGCCTTCCCATGATTACGGAAGAGTGGACGCTGGCCGCCCATTCGGACCTGGCGAAGTTAACCCCCGCTCAACGCGAAACGCTTTCCATCTCTGACGAACTGGTAGAGGAGTTGCTGGCGGCGGATGTTATCGTAATTGGTGCCCCGATGTACAACCTCACAATTTCGGCTCCGCTAAAAGCGTGGATCGACCAGATCGTTCGCATTGGCCGGACTTTTCTCTACGGTCCGAATGGAAGCGAAGGGGTTCTGCGAGGAAAGAGAGTAGTGGTTCTGACCTCTCGCGGCGGTTCGTTCAGCGCGGGAACCCTTACCGCGCAATACGATCATCAGGAGCCTTACCTGCGACACATCCTGGGTTTCATTGGGCTCACCGACGTGACCTTCATTCATGCTGAGAATCAGAAACCAGGAGAACTTGCCCAACCTTCCCGCGAGGCGGCTTTACAACAAATTCAGCAGGTGATCGCTGCAACCAATCAGGTAGCAGAGGCTCACCATTCCCCCGCGTTATGGAGCGCGGTTTGCCCGAAACCGGGCGAATCCCGATTGGATGAAAAAGCATCTGAAAACTCATTAATTAGGGAGAAAGAAATGTCAACCACCAACTCAACCTTGTCCGCGCGATCCCAAGTCTCGCATGCTCCGTCAGGTGCAACAGGACCGGTCTTACTTTTAGGCCGCTTGCTCTTCGTCCTCATCTTTCTGATGGCTGGGCCGCGGCACTTTCTAAGTGCCACCGCCGCCTTTGCCGCATCGCAGGGAGTACCACTAGCCTCGATTGCAGTACCCATCTCGGGAGTGCTGGCGATCGCAGGTAGTCTCTCCATTCTGCTCGGCTACCGCGCCAAGCTAGGCGCCTGGCTGATCGTTCTTTTTCTGGTCTGCATCACGCCGATGATGCACAACTTCTGGGCGGTTAAGGATCCCATGATGCATCAAATGCAACTCATCATGTTCATGAAGAATTTGTCGATGCTGGGCGGCGCTCTGATTATCTCGCAACTGGGCTCCGGACCATGGAGTCTGGATTCGCGTCGGTAATAATCGCCGCAATTTTCCGTGGCATTTCAAACTCGAACAAATCGAAAAGGAGAATACTGTGTCCGATCCAACTATCAAAGTTTTGCCCAAAGGTCCATACCTGGTTGAAGGCAAGCTTAATCTACTGGATGCCAGTGGTAAGAAAATCGAAGCGGGAGAGAAATTCGCTCTGTGTCGCTGCGGCGCCTCTACCAACAAACCGTTCTGCGACGGAACCCACACCAAGATTGGATTCGACGCGGCAGCTGCGGCCGTTCCCGGCAGCGCCGAGTAGTCGCCTCAAGATCCTGGCGATTGACTTAGTCTATGAACTTAGTCTAGTCTGGGCCTTATGGAAGTGAACATCCATGAGGCCAAGACTCATCTTTCCCGGCTGCTGCAACGCGTGGCGGCAGGGGAGGAAGTTACGATCGCGCGTGCCGGTGTACCAGTTGCGCGTCTGGTCGGCGTGGAGCCGAAGGCAAAGCGTCCCCTCGGATTTGCGCGAGGCGAGGTTTGGGTCGCCGACGACTTCGATGCTCCCCTACCCGACGATTTGCTGGCCGAATTCTACGGTGGAGAAATACCGGAAATCCGCCCCGAGTCTCGCCCAAAGTTCAAGAAAAAGCGCGGGCGGAGTCGAAGGTGAAGTATCTAATCGACACCGTGATCTGGCTGTGGAGCATCGATTCTGTCGATAAAATGAACGCGACTTGCCGCCGGATTCTGGAGGATGGCCTGGAAGAGATCTATTTTTCGGCCGCGACGGCATGGGAGCTGAGCATTAAGGCTCGCTTGGGGAAGCTGCGTCTTCCTGGATCCCCTGCCCAATGCATTCCGGCGTTTATGGCACGGCAAGGCTTGCGTCCACTTCCGGTAACTCACCTCCATGCCGTCGCAGTGTATGATCTGCCGCCTCACCATCGGGATCCTTTTGATCGATTAATCATTGCGCAAGCAACAGTTGAAGGCCTAACGGTAATGACGTCGGATCGAGCGTTTCAGAAATATTCCGTCGACGTATTGTGGTGCGGCAAATAAAAGGGACGCGACGAGTCGCGTCCCACAACCGAACAGCCGCAAGCCTTATACGCCGACCGGCTGCTTGCTGCCTACTGGCACTGCGGTCAGCCAGCCGTGGCGGTCGTCTTTCTCCCCGCGCACGATGGCATAGAATTCTTTCTGGATCGCCTTGGTGATCGGGCCCATCACTCCCTTGCCCACTTTGATTTTGTCGACCGAGCGGATGGGCGTGACTTCGGCGGCCGTGCCGGTGAAGAAGGCTTCGTCGGCGATGTAAAGCATCTCGCGCGGAATCATTTGCTCGACGATAGGAATGTTCAGATCACGGGCGATCTGCAACACCGAATCGCGCGTGATGCCGGGCAGCACGGAATTGCCCAGTGGCGCAGTCACTAGTTTGTCACGATGAACCAGAAACACGTTCTCACCCGAGCCTTCGCTCACGTACCCGTTCACATCGAGTGCAATTCCTTCGGCATAACCATTCACGATGGCTTCCATCTTGATGAGCTGCGAGTTCATGTAATTCGCGCCCGCCTTGGCCATGGCCGGCAGGGTGTTCGGAGCCAGGCGCGTCCAGGACGAAACGCACACGTCGCAACCTTCACTCTCGCCGCCCAAATATTTTCCCCAGGGATAATTAATGATGTAAACCTCGGTGGGCGAATTGAACGGATTCACTCCCGCCTCGCCGTATCCGCGGAGAACGATGGGCCGCACGTAGCACGGCCACGCGCCGTTGCTGCCAACGGTTTCGAGCATCGCCTTCACCAGTTGGTCGCGGGTGTAATCGACATCGATGCGATAGACCTTGGCGGAATCGAGCAGGCGCTGGATGTGTTCGTTGGCGCGGAAAATCGCGGGCCGCGAATGCGGCGCGTAGCAGCGGATCCCCTCGAACACCGAGGAGCCGTAGTGGACTACATGCGACATCACGTGAATGGTCGCATCATCCCAGGGAATCAGTTTCCCATTGTGCCAGATATTTTCCGACTTCTCGATCGCCATTGCGGGAACTCCTTCAGCTACGGTTTTCGTAGTACATAACGAGGTTCATAACGAGGCTGAATCCCTCCCATGACACTGCAGAGGACCGAGGCTAAACCCAACCAGCGTTACACAACATTATAGCTGACGAGCGACCTGCCACCGGAGGCCGTATCTCTCCCGACGCACCTACTTCGAGATCACGCCGCAGGCGATGCGGTCGCCGGAGTTGCCGGCGGGATCGGTTTTGTAATCGTCGGCTTTGGCGTGGATGATAATCGACGTGCCGCCGTTGCTGAACAACGAGTGCGAACCTTCGCCAAGAGTTACGTCTTTGTCCTCCGGACTTGCGTTCGCCTTACCTTTCACGTCGACGGTGAAATTCATCATGTCGCCGGCGTGATGGCCTTCGGGATTGTCGAATCCGTGTTTTTTGTTTTCCGGATTGAAATGTGGTCCGGCCGATTTGAAGTCGGGCGCATCGCACTTGGGATTCTGATGGAAGTGGATGGCATGTTCGCCGGGAGGCAGATCGTGAAGACTAAGCTTGAGACCGACGCCCGATCCCTTTTGCCACAGGATGACTGTCCCGACTGCTTTGCCTTGGGCGTCTTTGATTTCGACCTTGGTCTTGGCCGTACTGGGAAGCGCGAAAAAAATCACAGCAACAGCCGCCGCTAGCGTGGGGAGGGTTGTGTATTTCATGCCAAAAATTATAGCTACAGTAACGCAGAGAAAGCCACATCGGCACCTCTGGGCCATGCTCTATCCACAGCGCGGAGGAGTATACTTCCGGAAAGTTTCAAATTCCTCTCGGGGAAAGTGCAATCATGGCGTTGAACGCGGTGGAACAGGTGACAGAACAGGCTCCGGCAGACAATTTTCAGGTGCTGGAAGAGAAGATTTTCCGTACGATCGAGATGTACAAGGGCGCACGGCAGGCCCAGGCTGCGGCGGAACGCGATGCTCAGCGCGCCCGGCAGCAACTCGAAGAGCGCGAGGAACAACTGGTTGCGCTCCGGCGCGAGGCGGTGCAGTTGCGCAAAGAGCGCGAAGAGATTCGCGGACGCGTGGAGAAGATGCTGGAACAGATCGATTCGATTGCGGAGGAGCGGGCAAGTTAGAATCGCAAGGATCACTATCCGAGGGTCACTCTATGGCTACGGCGGCTAAAGATTCGACATTGAAAGACCCGCAGAATGGCAGCGTGCGGGTGGAGATTTTTGATCAGGCCTACAATTTGCGCGGGTCCGATCCGGAATATATTTTAAAGCTCGCCGAATATGTCGATTCGAAAATGCGCGCCGTCGCCGAGGCGACCAATACCATCGATACCGTGCGCCTTGCCGTGCTCGCGGCGCTGAATATCGCCGATGAGTACCATCTGCTGAAGCGCAAGCAGGAAACCGGCGCAACCGATTACCAGAAGCGGGCGTATCTTCTGGTGAATGCGCTGGATGAAGTGCTGGGCGAGAACCGCAAGGCAGGCTGACGAGTTCCGCATTTTCGATCGATTGCGGGTGACTGGTTTTGCCGACAACTCATTCTGTCCGATGCAATCGACTTCCCTGAGAGCATCTCCCTTTTTGCACAGCGCAGGCGATCAGGATTGCAAGTCCCGAATCCGGCGTAGCGATTACTTTGGTTGCAAGTGTTCTGCCAACTATTTACGGTTTCCCTATTGCTAATTCACGAGGAGTTCTCCTAGCATCCAGAGTGAAGGCCGGCCTGCGGGGTTGGTGATGGCGGTAACCGATTTTTGAACCAATGCTGAATGAACGGGGACTCGACTCGAACTAGGATCCGGTGTGCAACGCTCCGCCATGCGGAGATGCCTAAAGGGTCTCGGCGGGTTCCCAACGTCTACCTGACGGTTCATTCTCGGCCCGTCACACGGCACAGTGGGTCGGCTTGATTATTGTTGATTGATGATTTCTGATTGTTGATTAAAAGCACTGTCGTCCTGCTGTCTGCTCTTCAATCAGTAATCAACAATCAGCAATTCTTCAAGGCCCCAGACACCACACTCCTCAACCATTCCTGCTAGACTGAATTTGGTGCAAATTCCTTCGTTCCTGCATCCAACCTAACTGTGTATCCGCAATTAATTCATTTCGGACGTTTTTTTCTGCCGACCTACGGCTTTCTGGTTTCCCTGGGAGTTCTGCTCGGCCTGTGGATCAGCGTGCGCAATTCCGAGCGCCTCGGCATTGACGGTGAGAGCGCGTGGAACCTGGGGATTCTAGTGGTCTTGTGCGGAATCGCCGGCGCCAAGGTTCTTTATGTAGTTAATGAGTGGAGTTACTACCGAGCGCATCCCGGCGAGATTTTCAGCGTTACCACGCTACAGGCCGGCGGCGTTTTTTCCGGTGGTTTGATTGCCGCCTTCGTTGCCGCCTGGTGGTATGTGCGCAGGCATAACATGCCCGCTCTCGGAACCTGCGACGCCTTCGCGCCGGGGCTTGCCTTGGGTCATGCGATCGGCCGAGTGGGGTGCTTCGCCGCAGGATGCTGCTACGGTAAAGAGACGCACCACTTCTGGGGCGTGGTGTTTCGCAATCCGCTAGCGAATCAGATTACAGGCACTCCGCTGAACGTCCCGCTCGAACCTACACAGCTTTTCGAAGCGGCCGTCGAGTTGGCGAATTTCTTCTTCCTGATGTGGTTGCTGAAACGCAGAAAATTTGACGGCCAGATTTTTGGTGCGTTTCTGTTCATTTACGGCGTGGCCCGCTTCTTCCTGGAATTCCTGCGCGACGATCCTGGCCGCGGCTCCGTCTTCGGTGGGGCAATGTCCGGAACGCAATTGATCGCAATCGGTCTGGTGATCGGCGGCGGACTCATCTGGTGGCTCAGGCCGGGAATGAAGAAAAACATCGCTAGCCTGCCGGCCACGGCGACGCGCTAGGCGACGCTCCCTAATTCTTGACACAGAAGCTCAATGCCAGCTGCCTTCGCATCCTTTTCAAAAAGTTTTGCGCTAATAATATTTTGCAACCGGCACGGCCATTCTTCCCGGCCGTGATGGTACCCTTGAGCGCATGAAAAAAATCACACGCCGAAGGTTCGGCAAAACCATGGCCGGAACTGCTGCGGCCGCACTCGCCAGTGCAACGCTTCCGCGTTTTGCGTGGGGGCAGCATCCGACTCTGCTGCAATTCCCCGCCAACTTCATGTGGGGCTGCGCCACCGCTTCTTATCAGATTGAAGGCGCAGTCAACGAAGAGGGGCGCAAGCCTTCTGTCTGGGATACTTTTTCCCACACCCCGGGCAAGACTTTTCAGGGTGAGACCGGCGATGTCGCCGACGACTCCTACCATCTCTACAAAGAAGATATCCGGCTGCTTAAAAATCTTGGCGCCAAATGTTATCGATTCTCGATTGCGTGGTCTCGCGTTTTTCCCGAGGGTACTGGGCAACCGAACCCGAAAGGTCTCGACTACTATCAGCGCGTAGTCGACGAGCTGCTCAAAAACAATATCGCGCCCTATATCACGTTGTTTCACTGGGATCTGCCACAGGCTTTGCCCGGTGGCTGGCAGTCACGCGACACATCGAAGGCCTTCGCCGATTACGCGGCCTACGTCTCAAAACATTTGTCCGATCGCGTCAGCCACTTTTTTACCACCAACGAACTCGTATGCTTCACCGACCTGGGCTACAAAAACGGGCAGTTCGCCCCCGGCCTGAAGTTGCCGGATGCCGAGGTGAATCAAATCCGTCACCACGGTGTGCTGGCTCATGGCATGGCGGTACAGGCGATCCGGGCGAATGCCAGGAGCGGCACGCAAATCGGCCTTGCCGAAAATGCCACCGTATATGTACCAGTGATCGAGAACGCGGAGCAGATTGAAGCTGCGCACCGCGCTACGCGAGAGGGAAATGCTCCGTTTCTAACCGCAATCATGGAAGGCAAGTACACTGACGGCTACCTGCAGCGAGAAGGCGCGAACGCTCCCAAAGTCGAAGCCGGAGACATGAAGATTATCGGCAGCCCGCTCGATTTCGTTGGGCTGAATGTGTATACGCCGGATTATGTTCGCGCAGACTCTTCGCCGGCAGGTTACGTTGTCGAAAAGCGGCAGGCCTCCTATCCGCATATGGCTTCTCCCTGGCTCTTTATTGGACCTGAAGTCACTTATTGGGCCGTGCGCAATGTCAGCGACATCTGGAAGCCGCGCGCCCTGTACATCACAGAAAATGGCTGCTCCGCCGATGACGTGGTCACCAGCGACGGACGCATCGAGGATACCGATCGCATCATGTACCTGCGCAATCATCTCTCCCAGCTCCATCGCGCTGCGTCCGAAGGCTATCCCATCAAAGGATATTTTCTTTGGAGTCTTATGGATAACTACGAGTGGGCCGATGGCTACAGCAAGCGTTTCGGTATCCACTACGTCGATTTCAAGACTCAGACACGCACGCCGAAGCAGAGCGCCGAATGGTACCGTCAAGTGATTGCAACAAACGCAGTGGAGTAAGACATTGAGTGAACGGTTTGTAACTGTGCTTCTACAGCAGTGGGGCTCCTACAGCTTCTCTCGAAGAAATTCGAAAAGCACGTAACCGATCAATGCCGCTAAGAGGGCGACTGCAAAATTGGCAGTGGTAAAGACATCGCGCAGCGCCCAGGCGAGACCCCTGATCGACCCCATGCCCGAGCGCTCAAATTCTCCCATCAAAAGATTGGAATAAAACAGGAAGACGATAAAGCAAACTTCGATCACCGCTCTCCAGATATTCTTCTTCATGGCAAATATCGTCTCCTTGCGCGCTATTGGGACAGGTTGCGCGGTTGAACGATCTCATAGCATAGCTTGTAGTATCCTTCGCAGCGAATGCCGGAAACATTTCCCATTCTCATCTCGGTTGCACAAGAAGATGAGGGCCGACGCCTCGACCAATTTCTCACGATGCGGCTGGAGGACGTGAGCCGTGCTCGGGTGCAGGAACTGATCGCCGAAGGCAAAGTGTTAGTGAACGACGCTGCTGCAAAAGCGTCACTCAAGCTGCGCGGGGGTGAGCGCGTGGCCGTCCTGGGCGCCGCGCAGCGCGCGCCACTCAAGGCGCTGCCGGAAGATATTCCGCTTGACATCGTTTATGAAGATGACGACCTCGCCGTGATCAACAAGCCTGCGGGAATGATGGTGCACGCTGGCGCTGGCGCAACCGATGACGCTCGCAATCATGGAACCCTGGTGAATGCTCTGCTCCATCACATGCGGAGTTTATCGGCGGTAGGGGGAGATTTACGGCCAGGCATTGTTCATCGTCTTGATAAAGAAACCAGCGGATTGATCGTGGTTGCCAAGAACGATGAAACGCATCGCAAGCTCAGCCTGCAGTTTGCGGCTCGGGAAGTAAAAAAGAAATATGTAGCGCTCGTCCATGGTTGGGTAAAGAAAGATTCCGGCACGATTACCAAGAATATAAGCCGCGACCGCATCCGCCGTATGCGCATGACCACGCGGCTAGAAGGCGGACGCGCCGCCGTCACGCATTACAGCGTCACGCGCCGTCTGGATACGAAGTTTGGGAAATTTACTTTGCTTGACGTGAAGATCGATACCGGACGCACTCATCAGATTCGTGTGCATATGGCGGCGCTGGGACATCCCGTCGTTGGCGATACGGTGTATGGTGCGCCGAAACAAGCTCGTGGACCTTCGGCTGTAATCGGCCTGGCACGAAATTTTCTACACTCCGCGCAGTTGGAATTCACCCAACCGCGCACCGCAGAGACGATTGCCCTGCGCAGCGAATTGCCAGAAGAGTTGCGGGAATTCCTTAGGAAGATAGAGAAATAATAATGAAGAATTGGGAAGCGAGGCATCAGCCGGCCAGTTGCTTCAAAGGTTCGACTCGAGCCAATCGTCAAAGAACGGACTCTACCGTGCCACGAATTTCCATGCCGCAACCACCACAACAATAACAATTCCGGCCAGATAGGCCCAACCCCGTCCTTTTTGGAACTTTTCATGGCTTAGCATCGAAGCGTCCTCCCAAGACATTGTACGACGGTGCACCCCGCGGCCCGAACTCCTCAGCCCGGGGCGGTGGTTACGGATATAATAGGGGTCAAATTGGGGTGCATCGTTACGAGACATATTTTCCAAAAAATTTCCATTGCCGCGTGTGCAGCGACCTTCCTGCTTCTCATTGGAATTCTGCCGTTCGGCATCGCACAAGCTTCCCCCCCACAGTCGTCTCAGGCTTCCGCTCAAACGCCATCACCATCTCAGGCGACCGGACCCGATCAAGCTCAGCAGAACTTGACCGGTCAGAATGCAGCCGATTCTAGTTCCGGCAATGCAGAGATTCCAAAAATCCGCGTCGGCACCAACGAAGTGAATGTAGTGTTCACAGTGACCGACAAGCACGGCAAGCGAGTGACCGATCTCAAGCAAGCTGACTTCCGCATTGTGGATGACAGCAAGCCGGTTACAGAGATACGCAGCTTCCACGCGGAAACGAACCTGCCGCTGCAAGTGGGCCTGTTGATCGATGCCAGCGCCTCGGTGCGCGATCGCTTCAAGTTCGAGCAGGAATCGGCAATTGAATTCCTGAACCAAACCGTGCGGAAGCGTTATGACCAGGCTTTCGTCGTGGGTTTTGATGTGACGCCGGAGCTTACGCAGGATTTCACCGACGATACGGAAAAGCTGGGGCATGGAGTCCGCGAATTGCGTCCCGGCGGCGGCACTGCGATGTACGATGCGCTCTATTATGCCTGTCGCGATAAGCTACTGAAGCAGCCGCACGGCGGGCCGACCCGGCGCGCGATTATTCTGTTGAGTGATGGCGAAGACAATCAGAGCCACGTAACCCGCGAGGAGGCCATCGAAATGGCGCAGCGGGCCGATGCCATCGTCTACACCATCAGCACCAATGTCAGCGGCACCAAGGGAGCGGGCGATAAAGTGCTCGAGCGCATCGCCGATGCCACTGGCGGGCGCGCATTTTTTCCTTTCCAGATTCGCGACGTGACCAACGCCTTCGCCGAAATTCAAGAGGAGCTGCGCAGCCAATACGACATTTCCTATAAGCCGATAGATTTCAAGTCCGACGGGCACTTCCGCACGATTGAGATTGTGGCCAACGATCGCAAAAATTTCCGGGTGAGAGCACGCCGCGGATACTACGCACCGGTCGCGCAGTAAAAGCGCTTTCAGCATCCGGCCGCTAGCGTGAACCGAAGGCGGTTGCTTCTTCAGGATCTACTTGATGCCGGGATATTCTGGAACACCACTTCCAAAAAAACTGGGAATCAAGCCGGGATTTCACGTGCAGTTGGTGAACCCGCCGGCAGAAGTTCGCACCGAACTCTCCGGCGCGTTGGCAGAATGCAGCATTGACGACCGTAAATCATCACTCGATGCGTCAAAGCTGGATTTTGTCATGCTGTTCACCCGATCGCGCGAGGAGCTAGCCAGGGAATTCAACCGGATAACCAAACAACTCGCTCTGGCCGGAATGTTCTGGGTGAGCTGGCCGAAAAAGAGTTCTGGAGTCGCCACCGATATAGATGAAAATGCCGTGCGCGAGATCGGTTTAGCTGCCGGTCTGGTGGATGTGAAAGTCTGCGCTGTCACCGACGTGTGGTCAGGACTGAAGTTCGTTCGGCGTATCAAGGACCGCAAAAAATAATAATAATAATGATCCTAAGAATAAAAGGTCGCGAGAAAATAATAAGGTAGCCCAACAAATAAAAAAGGCCGCCCAGAGAAGGGGGCCTTGAGAAACTCGAGCCGAAGTTGCCGGCGATGGAGCCGGTTAGCCTGATCGACAGCAACTTCGCTCGAACGTTAAGCCGTTCTCGCGCCCATAACCAGATGAGCCACAAACGAAATCACTGCAAACAGCAGCAGCAGATGAATCAGTCCGCTGGCTACGTGGAACATCAGAAAGCCACCGGCCCACAGAATGAGCAACAGAAGAGCAATTACGAGAAAAGGTCCGAATCGCATTCATGCCTCCTAGACGTTGGCTTCTCAGTTCGACCCAGCAGCGGAAGAACTCTTCACGGTTATACGATGACGCCGCGCTCCGCAATATAGGCAAAACGCTGTAAATTGATAAGGCGGCCGTAGTATTCAGCGCCGAAAAAATAAGGAGCCAGAATGGTGCGAGTCGGATTAATCGGATTTGGCATGGCGGGCCAGGCGTTTCACGCCCCGGTAATATGTGGCGTCGCGGGTATGGAGCTTGCCTGCATCCTGGAGCGCAGGGGAACGCGCGCTGAGGAAAAATACCCTGGCATCCGCGTCGCACGGACTTTGGATGAATTGTTGGCCGATAAGCAAATTCAGCTGTGCGTAATTGCAACTCCGAATGATTCGCACTTCGATCTGGCGCGCGCCTGTCTGCTGGCCGACCGGGATGTGGTGGTGGATAAGCCTTTCGCGCCGACCCTGCGCGAATCCGAAGAACTGGTGCGCCTGGCCGCGGAGCGGGGAAGATTAATTACCGTCTATCAAGATCGCCGATGGGATGGTGATTTTGGCACGATAAAGAAGCTTGTCCAATCAGGCCGCTTAGGCACGATCGCCGAATATGAATGCCGCTTCGACCGTTTTCGTCCCCAACCGAAGCCAAATGCGTGGCGCGAGAAAGCCGATCAGCCCGGCGCCGGCGTCTTGTTTGATCTCGGTCCCCACGTCATCGATCAGGCGCTCGTACTGTTCGGCGAGCCGAAGTCCATCACGGCCTCGGCCTTCTGCGAGCGTGCCACTTCGCAGGTGGATGATTCGTTCGACGTCTGCCTGGAATATCCTCACCTGCGCGCGATGGGCCGCGCCCGCATCATCGCATACGCGCCCGGGCCGCATTTCCTGATTCACGGCTCCAACGGATCATTTGTGAAGTACGGAATGGATCCGCAGGAAGCGCGCTTGCGTTCCGATGATTATCCTCAAGGCACAGATTGGGGAGCGGACTGGGGAGTCGAACCCGAGGAGCTGTGGGGAACGCTTAGCCTTGTCGGCGAGCCCGCCGTCAAAGTAAAAACGGATCGCGGCGACTATCGCGGCTTCTATGCCAACGTGCGCGATGCCATCGAGAAAAAAGCGCCGCTGGATGTAACCCCCGAGCAAGCGTTGCGCACCATGCGAGCGGTAATCCTAGCGCACAAGAGCAGCCGTGAGAAGCGGACCGTTGCCTGGGAAGAACCCGCCGAGTGATTTCACAGTGAGGGGTAACTAAATTGTGTCGCCGTGGTCTGCTGAAGACTTTCGGCTTCAGCGGGCCTCACTGCGGAAGTCTTTCGAAGCGTTGAGCTGACAACTTCGAACGTCTTTACGTAAGGACACCCGTCCAAAAGTCCTTCCAGGATTTCCAGCACTTCTGGATAGCCGCTTGTGTTGTAAGCCTCCGCATTCGCAGGCTGATCCCAGAAGCTGATGGTTGCGACTTCGTTGCCATCCGGGACGACGAGAATAATTAAATCTAGAAATCCTTTTTGCTTTCGCAGCCAGGGAAGAACCTCACACTCCATGAGGTTTGCGAACTCCGAAACTGAGTTCGGCTTTAGAAGAGCAGAAACCTTGCGGGCAAACATTTCCACCTCACCGGTCGCGCTGGCTTGCTCGCCTGACGAATCGCACGCCCACGACACCTTCTGTCAAATAGTGCATTTCAACTCCGAATCGTTACATAGGGATAATCCTGCGCATAACACCGATTGGCGGTACAGTGAGGCGATGTAATGGATTGCATCAACGCTGCGCGAAAAATGAAAAACGGCAGAGTTGTTGCACTCTGCCGCTGATTATTTCAGGTACCCTCAGGTTTATCAGCTAAGGCTAGCGACGTTCGCCACCGCCATGCGACCCGCCACCGTGGGGCGCTGCACCATGCGCGGCTGCATGAGAAGTACCATGGGAAGCGCCACTACGCGGCGCGGCGGCTCGGACGCCGCTAGCGCGGCTAACGTGCGCTCCCGAACCGCGTCCGCGGTTGGCCGCGTAAGCGCGGTGACCACCGTTGCCTCGGCCAGAGACATATCTTCCTCCGCGGCCCCCGCTGAACCGATGACCACCCCACCCGTGGCCATATCCCCAGTTTGCCCATGGTCCCACGCCCAGGAAGACACCGTTATAGAAATAACCCGGCCCATAAAAACCGCTGGGTGCGCAGCCGTACGGTGAATAGTTGTAGTAACCGTAGGAACAGACGGGCGGATTTATGCCTATGCCGATGCTGACTTGCGCACTGGCGGCAGGCGCCAGGGCCAAGGGCACGAGCACAGTTGCTGCTCCCGCCAGAACCAGGCTCCTCATTGCCAGCCTGTGCGCCCAACGGGCCACACTCTTGAATTGCCGCATTTTGTTCACCTCTAGAATTTCCATTTGTGATTGACAGGGTAGGTCTCCAGTATCAGGTTCCAGTTCGCAGATAGCTGGTCAATACAGACCTCGCCAGAACTAATTTCTGTTCGGAGAAAAAGAAAAGAAGAAACTAATAATTTGATCTGGAACGAAAGCAAGAGCAATGGCGATAGCCATACAAAAACAGCGGGCAGGAGTGCCCACTCCACACAACCCACGCTCCACTCAATCTAAAGTTCTAGAGCAGGCGTTCCAGGTTAGGATTCCTGGTTGGTCGTAGTGGCTGCAGCGAGAATGCCGTCGTCGCGCGCATCGCCTTCTGCAGCGCAGATTGGAATTTCATCATTTCATCCTGCGTACCCACAGTGACGCGAACCCACGTGGGCATGATCGGCCAGATGCGGCCAATGTAAACATTCTGCTTGGCCATGGCGTCAATTACTTCTTTGCCTGGACGTTTCGCATCCAGCAAGAAACAGTTCGATTCCGAAGGGATATATGTGTAGCCATTGCTGTCGAGCCACTGAAAAGTTGCCTGGCGCACGCTGGTGTTAATGCGCTTTCGTTCAGGAACCAGGTTCGGATCTTTCAGGCTGGCCGAAGCGGCGGCAACGGCGGTGACGGGCATAAAATTCCAGCCCGCGCGAGCCATCAGTTTTTCCAGTAAATCGGGACGCGCGACAGCGAGTCCGCAGCGTAATCCAGCCATGCCGTACGCTTTAGAAAACGTCCGGAGCACGATTACATCTTTTCCTGCCTTCACGAAATCAAGCGTAGAAGGTGCATCGCACAAATGGATATAAGCCTCGTCGACCATCACGACCGATCCCTTCGGCTTGTTTTCGACAAGGTACTCGATATCGGAGTGCGGTGTGAGTGTGCCGGTCGGATTGTTGGGATTGCAGATATAAAACAATCCTGCATCTGGAGCGGCGGCGATCATGCCCTTTGCGTCGTGCGCGTAGGTTCTGGTGAGCGGAACTTTTACCACCCGGGCTTCGGCTGCCGCTGCCGCGAACATGCCCGCTTCGTAACCGGGATCCGCCGTCACATAGGTACGTTGCGGCGAAGTAAAAGCAATCACTCCAAAGTGGAGCGCTGGAGTGGAGCCGGGAAAAACGTGAACCCAATCGGGGTTAAGGCCTTCCTGCTGAGCAAACAAGTGGATAAGATCGTCGGTCAAATTGTCGAGATAGCGTCCACCCAGAGGGATGATGCCGGAAATCGCCTCACGCGCCGACTGGCCGGGCCCCAACGGATTCTCGTTGGAGTCGATCATCACCGCGTCCTTGGAGAATGCTCTCGGGCGGGCGGAAGCCGCCAGCATTGGCTCGGAGACGATTCGAAAAGCGGCAGCCGCGGCCGAGATTTGCAGAAACGAACGGCGGGAAAAAGACGAGATGCTTCTTGAAGGCATGGTGAACCTCCGGTTCATTTAGCGTGAACAGGCTAAATGTTTCCCGGCGAAAGCGAAAGAGGGATCTCGACCCATCAGGAGCACCGCTCCGAGAGGCAGGCACCCGCCGCCACGCATTCTACTGCGGCAACGGCTCGCGCGCGGTCGCATAGTAACCGGCGCGGGTTTGAATTTTGTAACCCTGCTTGTTCTTGATTTCCAGTTTGCGGTAGGTTCCGTCGAGTTTGGGGTTGGTTGATGTGTATCCAAGGTTGTACTGGCTGCGCAGTTCGGCGGCGATCTGGTCGAAGGCCTCTTTCAGTTTATCGAACTTATTTCCCACGTTGATCATGCGGCCGCCGGTTGCCTCGGTTAGCTTTTCCATTTCACTCGCGCCTGAGTATCCCATGCCGAAACCGCCGTAAAAGCCACGATCGGCGCAGAGCAGCACATAGACGATGGCGTCGGCTTTCTGAGCGGATTCAATGGCATCCTTGATCTTCAGCTTGCTGCCTTCATCCTCGCCATCGGTCAGCAGGATCATGGCCTTCCGCCCAACTTCTTTGGCGAGCATGTCATGTGCGGAAAGATAAACCGCGTCGTAGAGCACTGTGCCGGGGGCGTTATGGACTGGGACCGGGCCCTGTCCGAGGCCGGGTATTCCGCTGCCGCCACTTACCACCCCGCTTTGGATTCTTACCTTGTTCAGTGCGGCTTGCAGACGGTGAACATCGCGAGTGTAATCCTGCACCAGTTCGGACTCCACGTTGAAGTCGATTACGAAAGCTTCGTCCTTGTCGGTAAGTATCTGGCGAAGGAACGCTCCGCCCACTTCTTTCTCCATATCGAGGACTCTTACCTGGCTTCCGGACGAATCGATGAGGATGCCCAAGGTGAGCGGCAGGTTCGAGTCGGCGGCAAAGTACTTGATGGTTTGCGGCTTCCCGTCTTCAAAAAGTTGGAAATCATCCTTGGTCTGATTGGGAATCAGCATGCCGTGTTTGTCCTTGACGTTGAAAAACACTCCCACCACGTTGACATTGACCTTCAACGTCTCATCTGATTTCTCGGGAGACTGTTGAGCATCGCTGGAATTCGAAGGTGTCGAATTCGAACTCTGAGCCACAACTGCACCCGACAGAGTGAGGAAAAATACAAGGGCGGAGGCCAAGCTAGGCAAAAATCTTTGGTAAGCGGATAATCTGGACATGGATTAATCTCTCTTGAGGCTTTTTGTTAGTCTAGTCCTCAAGGTTAGATGCACCAAGTGGGTGGCTTCAGGCATCCCACGATCGAGCGGGATGGTTTTATTTTCGGCATGACAATTCTTGGGAGATTGGGAAGGTGAGTGTGAGCGACAAAACGTCGGCTCGTATCAGAAGCGTCGCAGTGCCATCCGTACGGGTGACCAGTCTTCTGGTCGTCGCATGTCTTGTCATTTGCTTCGGCCCGGTTTCCTTGGGAGTCTCGGCACAGACGTCTGGAGCCCAAGCGCAGCAACCCCAGCCCTCCCAAAGCCAATCGGCGCCGAGTTCCGATATTCCGGATGCACCTTCAGTTCAGCCCTCGGCCACGCCGGCAGAGCCTCCGCCCGCGCCCAAGCCGGAAAAGAAACAGCCCAATGCGGATCGAAATCCCTGGACGAATCAGCCCAATATACCTCCGGCCAACGCTGGCGCGGCTCCCCAGGACGAAAACTCCACGGCTCCTCCCATGCCTCCGGTTCAGACCCTCCCGCCGGGGACGCCGGTAAAGACCTCGAATGCCCAGCAACAGCTCTACACACTCAGAATCAACCCTACTTTTGTGCAGTTTCCAGTCACCGTCAGGGACGGCGACGGGCGCAGAGTCGATGGCCTTCTGCCCACCGATTTCATCGTCAAGGAGAACGGGATTGTGCAAAAGCTTAGCTATTTTACCCAGGATCCGTTCGCTCTTTCAGTGGCGATCGTGATGGACCTGGGGATGTCGGATTCAACGGTGCAAAAGGTTAACCAGACCTTCCCCGCTCTGATCGGCGCATTCGCACCGTATGACGAGATAGCACTTTATACGTTCAGCAGCACGGTAAGCGAGGTCAGCGACTTTACGGCTCCCACACAAAAGCTGACGGCAGTTTTTAACCAGATCAAGACCGAACGAGGCAGCAATAATGGCCCAGCGGTGCTAAGCGGCCCGCTTGCGCCAAATGGACCCATCATTAATGGAATTCCGGTGGGCAGCCCCACCCAGCCCGTGTATACGCCCCCTAAGCAAAGTCGCGTGCTGAACGAAGCAATTCTCGAAGCTGCCCTCGAC
>JBAVUV010000381.1:0-4716 GCA_049696955.1 Candidatus Sulfotelmatobacter sp.
GGAAACTATTTCGGAATTTCCGTGAGCAACTTACGCGTGGAGGATCTCGCGCGCGACGTGGAGACATCTCTGCAGCATAACCGTATGCTTTCCGCAGCACTTTCAGGAGCGCTGGGGAGCTTACGAGAAAAGTCGCAGTTCTTCTTTTCGTTGTTGCCACCGGGCGAGGGACGCTTCGCCTTCGAAACCCGCCGCGAATTTCTGGAAGAAAACGGCGGCGAATTCCTGGCGCTCAATCAAGCCCTGACGCGGCTGGCAGGAGAATTAGAAGGCTTGCCGCAGAAGCCGGAAGAAATTTTCAACTTCGTTCGGCGGACCCAGGAACTTCAGGTGCAGCTCGGCTTCGCCTTGGAATCGGACGACCGCAATACAGTGTTCTGGATCGAGCGTCGCGGCGGACGCGGTAGAACCAACCCAGCGCAGAAACACAGAGATACAAAAGAAGCTTTCCAGAGTCGGCAAAATGTTTTTCTGCAGGCCACTCCGATCGATGTCGGACCGATCCTGCGCGAGTGCTTATGGTCAAAGCTGGAGTGCGCTGTGCTCACTTCGGCGACCCTCGCTGTGGGCGGAGGGTTCGAATACATCCGCCAGCGTTTGGGGCTCGAACATGCGCGTGAGTCGGTGCTGCCGTCGCATTTTGACTACGAATCTCAGGCCTTATTTTACGTGCCGCCCGATCTCCCGGATGCCCGCACTCCGCAATTTACGGCAAAGGCAGCTGAGCGCATTCGCAAGCTGCTCGAAATCACACGCGGACGCGCGTTCGTTCTTTTCACCAGTTACGCGCAGATGAATGACATCTATCAGCGCCTCCTGGGCGAACTGGAGTTTCCTATTTTGCGCCAGGGGGACGCGCCGAAAAGCGCATTGCTCGAGGAGTTCCGGCTGACGCCGAATGCCGTGCTGTTGGCCACTTCATCGTTCTGGCAGGGCGTGGACGTGCAGGGCGAACAGTTGAGTTGTGTGATTATCGACCGCTTGCCCTTCGCCGTACCTAGCGATCCAGTCGTCGCCGCACGCGTCAAGGCCATTGATGCCGAAGGCGGCAATGCATTTTTTCAGTATCAAGTTCCGTCAGCGGTGATCATGCTGAAACAGGGCTTCGGACGCCTGATCCGCTCGCTGCACGATCGCGGTTTGCTGGTGCTGCTCGATAACCGCATCCTGAAAAAACAGTATGGGCGCGTGTTTATCGAGAGTCTGCCTAATTATAAGAAGACTACGGACATGCGTGTCGTGGAGGAGTTCTTCGGAGCAGCGCCCTGAAATCGACTGCAGTGCAACAGCGTCAGTACCGAAGTTTGATGGGACCGGAGTTTATAGTTGGGCGAGCCCGTAGTCGAGCAGTCCCGCATCTCGCCCAACAAACCCGGAGGATCGTGCCAAAAATCCTTTTTTTCTCTTGTTTAACCTCTCCAGTTCGTTGGTAGCCAAAACAAATAAAAAACTTGCGCTCCTCCGCTCTCCCGCGCCATAATTGGCGAAACTTCAGTTCGTTTTGGCTTCATTCCTCGTCCACCTTGCGGTTTCGCCATGAACTTTCTCAATAGATTCCAGACACAGTTTTCTATATCCGGGAAGGAAGATGAGATCACGGTCGTATCCGAAAACGGCACGGAAGGACTCCGGGCATCTTGAGCGAGGGGGAATTCTTCACGCGGTTCCCGGCACAAATCGCAGGCTGCGCTGTCTCGGGCCGTGCGGATTTCTTGCAACAGCATTTTCAGCAGCTTCGGAAACGGAGAACAGATCATGGATCGCGAAAGAGTGTTGAGGAACGCCCTGGCTATAACTACCCTCGCTCTGGTGTTGGTAGGCTCAGCAGCGGCTCAGCAGTACCAAATCGTTCGCGCGGACTATGGCTCCGGCAACCGACGCATCGACGTCACACAGCGGTTGCGAGAACTAGCCCGCTCGAACGCTTCGTTTCGAATGGGCAACGACACATTCGGAGCCGACCCAGCCCCAGGCAGGGTGAAGACCTTGCGAATCATTGCACGCGGCCCGGGGGGCAATAGCCGGACGTTTGCATATCGCGAAGGCAGCGTCGTTGATGGCTCGCAGTTCTCGGGATGGGGTGGCGGCAAGTGGGGCAACACCGGACAGTACCAGATTCTGGGGGCCTGGTACGGAACCGCGAAGAGGAATGTGGATGTAACCCAACGGCTGCGAGACTTGGCGCGGCGCAACACCTTTTTCCAGATGGGAAACGCTACCTTCGGGGTGGATCCGGCACCGGGCGTCCTGAAGACTTTACGGATTTGGGCCCGTGGACCACGCGGGGACGAGAAAGTGTTTGAATACCGCGAATACAGTTTGGTGGACGGAGCGCAATTCACCGGCTGGGGTAGTGGAAATTGGAACTCCGGTGGGTGGAACGGTGGGTGGAATGGCCGCCGGTAGAGACGGGAATCCGAGTGATCGGGAGACAGGGAACTCATCACTCTCATCGCGGCGGCAGTTCGGGGGAAAGGCAAAATCGCTGCAGCCTTACACATACTCCCGCTCGGCTCTCCGAATCTTTCGGTAGCGTTCGAACACCTTCTTATCACTTTCCAGGCCCAGCGCAGAGCGAAGCGAGCTTCCGCGGAAAGTGTGGCCCAGCATTTTCCATCCCGTCGTGAGCACAAACTTAGGATCGTGCTTCAGCGCGGCAGGAACGTGGTGAACCTTCATCCAGCGCTCGGCCTTCCAGCGCATGAATTCGATCTCCTCGGCCGGCAAATGCTCGGTGCGGACCACTGCTGTAGTGCCGTCGTATTCCTCGAGGCGCTCATTCATGATCAAGCCCTGATCGCGGAATTCTTTCGTCATCGGCGTGCGCGGATAGGGCGTGGGATGTTGTATGTATGGCCAGTCCACGTACCGGCGGGCGAATTCGAGGTTGGCTTCGATGGACTCACGCGTATCCCCCGGGCTGCCAACGATCAATCCGCCAACGACATACATCTGGTTGCGGTGCAGGTAATCGATGGCTTTGAGCGTAGCGTTGCCGGTGTTGTGGCCGTTCGTGCGCTCGGTGTTCTTCGCCGAGGCCTTCAGAAATGCCAAGTCTCCTTCCAGAATGTTTTCAATGCCGAGAAAAACGTAGCGGAATCCGGCACGCCGCATAAGCGGAGCAAGAGTCTCGCCGTGATTCGCAATCGCGGAGGTCATAGCCTGCACGAAGTAGTCGATCTTGTGGAGGCCGGCGGCAATGATAGCTTCGCACAGAGCCTCGAAACGCTTCACGTTCAAAGTAATGTTGTCATCGACCAGAAAAATAGTTCGCGCGCCATGATCGCGCGCGTCGCGTATATCGTCCAGAACACGATTGAACGAGTACGTGTGAAAGTTGCGGCCGCGCATTTCGATGATGGAGCAGAAGCTGCAATCGAAGGTACATCCGCGCGAGGTCTCGATTACGTCCACTTGACGGCCGAGCAATGTATAACCACTCAGCACGCGAGCATCGCGGTTCGGCGGCCGGATTTCTTTGTCTTCCAGACGATGCGGTGGCCGGGCCGGATTGTGCGCCCAGCCCTCGCCGTTCCGGTAAGAGAGGCCGCCGATGCGCTCGAAACCGGAGCCGGCTTCAATCGCACGCAGCAATTCTCGAAATGTGACTTCGCCCTCACTGCGCACCAGATAGTCGACGCCCATATCCTCATAAGCTTCGGGCGCAAGGCTGGGATCGTATCCTCCTACGACCACTTTCACGCCCGGCCGAAGAGAGCGGATTAGATTGATAATTCGCCCCGCAGTGCGGCGCTGAAATGTCATGATCGAGAGTCCGACCACTTCGGGCTCAATTTCGCGGACAAGTTTGGTAACCGTTTCGCGAACCTGGCGATGGACCAGGATCAAGTCAGCCACGGCCACGCGGTGATGGGGATCAACGTTTCCCGCGAGGGATGTAAGCGCACCGTTGGGCATTCGAATCGCAACTGGAGGCATATGCTCGAAGGAATCGGGCATGGAAAGCAAGAGGACGTTCATTCGGACCTGTCCTTACTGCGTCGTTCTGATCCGCAGGCGCGTGCAAACCCCAGAAGTACGACGCGAGGTGGTTGCATTGTATCGCAGCTTGCATCTGGAATACCGGACTCAGCGCGCATCCGCATCCAGGATTCAAGTTTGCTATTTGTGCTCTTCTGCCGTTTCCGGACTTGGCAACACGCCGACTAAAATCCCTGACGCCTGTCCTTTGGCGTGATAGACCCGCTCCGTAGCCTTAATGAAATCCGAAGGCTTGGCGTCGGGAATGTTAACGAAAGTCTGGGGATTTCGATCGGTCAGCGGAAACCACGAACTCTGCACCTGCACCATGATGCGGTGACCGCGGCGAAAAGTGTGGTTTACATCCTGCATGTGGAAGTCAATCTCTTCGACCTTGCCTGGGGCAAACGCCTCGGGCTTTTCGAAGCTGTGGCGAAACTTCCCGCGGAAAGGTTCGCCACGCACTAATTGCTGATAGCCGCCCATGGTGAACGATGGCGGAGGCACGTCGGTACGCCGTTTCGATTTGTCTTCAGCCTTGGTCTCATCGAACTTACTGTCGGGATAGTCTTGGGGATAGACATCGATTAGTTTCACATCCCAATCCGAGTCGGTTCCACTCGTCGAAACAAAAAGTTTCGGAGAGATGGGACCGGAGATGGTCACGTCTTCCTGCAGTACCGGCGTCTCGTAGGTGAGAACATCCGTTCTGGTGGTCGCAAAGCGCTGGTCGGA
>JBAVUV010000382.1:0-4049 GCA_049696955.1 Candidatus Sulfotelmatobacter sp.
ACCAAGGGGTTCCCGAATCAGGTTCAAATTGAACGCCCGATTGCCCGCGTGGATTGCGGAGAAATCGTCTTTCTCTGACTCGCGGTTCCCACCGAGGGAGTTGATTGCTCGATTCGCGGCCCACACCAAAAGCGCTGGCGGCACGCTGGTCTTGATCGGGTGTCTGACTACCCAATTGACGGACGACAGATCCCAGCCGGGGAAAAGCATGAACTTCGAAAGCTGCGCCTGCGTCTTCGTCCAGTTCGCCTTATTGTAATTACCTAACTGCTCATTGACGGCTTGCGCGATTTCCGAATCGTGCATCTCGGGGTGCTGGGATTTAATCAGGTCGGCGATGTAAAGCCGCGCCCTTTGATCGAGAGCGCCAGGCTTAAACAGAATGTCGTGCCCGATCTTACTCAAGGGACGAATCCAGTTCGCCGGGTTCAGGTTGCCGCCAATATATTTCTTGAATGACGACACTTCGCTGTCGCTCGCGATGGCGCCGAACTTTGCCAGCCGGTCGAATGTCGGGTCCTCCACTCCGCTGATGCCCCGCGACTTCAGTTCTTGGCTGAAAGCCACTTTCAACGCTCGCACCCAGCCCACGGGGTTGATAGCTCCGCCCGATGCGCTCTGAGTAACGCGCCGAAGAATATTCCCCATGTGCGGCACGCCGAAGCCCAAGCCTACTGTTTGCTCTTGGAAGAACCGCTTAATGGCGCTGGGGTCACTGACTCCTTGCGCATCATGCCCGCTGAGTGCATCAATTACGGTTCGCGGCCCAAGGTAGCGGCTCGCGGCGAATGGCAAGTTCCGCTGCTCTGTCTGTTTTGCCGGATAGCGGTCTGGGGAATACGTGCTGTAGGTTTCGACGTTGCGCATACCAGCCTCGCGCATGTCGCGTGCGGAGTCGGGGGAGTAATACATCTTCCCGTTATATTCAATCTGTCGCGGCATCGTATCCCCAGGCTCAACCGCAGTAGCTTTGGAAAGAAAATCGCGAGCGGTACGGTCGCGAATCGCTTTGATCATGGTCGCTACATACTTGGTTCCAAACGCTGGGCCGAACTCATGGAGTCCATTCTGGTAGTGGTATTCGGCTTCCGCTTCGCGTCCCAGCGCGTCGGGCTTCTGCGGTCGAATTACGCGGTCGAACCCAGTTGGGGTTTTGCCGGCGCTCTCGCGTTGCCCGATCCCAGCGGTGTATTTGTCGTACACGCGACGAAGATAATCGTCGTCAATGGTTTGGCCGCCCATCGCTTCGCGTGCTTGGGTCAGTTTCCGTTCTTCGGGTCGGTACTTCCCCAAAGCTGCCTGAATCGCCGAATCCCTTTGCGCCCGGGCATACTCTGCGGGATGGTTTACGCGGAGATTTTCTCGGCTGTCAGCGTCCGCGGCTAGGGTGAAAAGCCGCTCCTGCTCACGGCTGAGGCCGCTGGTCACGTTGCGAATGATGGCCTGCGCCTTCTGTCGGAAATATTTCGGCGCGTTATCGAGCAGCCGCAGATTGTCTGCTAATTCAGGATCGGCACGCTCGACCTCGGGATGTGTGCGACCTGTCTTGAGAACATTCTGAATAAGGGGTTCGGAGATTTTCTCGTCGTAAAACTTATTCAGGCGATCAAGGGCAATCTTCGCGAGCGAGAAAGGCGTGTGCGCAGCGAGGGTGCTGCCTTCGCCTCTTACTGCACCATGCTCGGATGGGAAGAGGAAACGGTCGGCTTTTTCGACCTCTGCGTCTGTCGGCTCAGTTCCTGACGAAGCGCCTGAGGGCGCTGGTCTGGTCGGCTCTGGGTGTACACGCGCATCAGGCTGAGGAGCTTCTGCCGTCGCTCTGGATTTGGCTTTTGCATATTCAGTTCCTTTCGCCGCCTCGCGCTCTAACGATTGTAAAACACCATGTTCGTACTCGTCTGGGGCAAGATTCGTCCCAAAGGCATGATTGAAGGCCTCGGCTGCCGTAGGAGGTTCCATGAGAGAAAGGAATCCCTGATTTTGCTGCGCTGCATTCGCATCCTGGGCGAAGCTCCGGAAGGCCGCGCGCACGTCCTTAGGCTTCTCTGCCAGCTTGCGGATGATGGCATCCACGGCGGCATTGCGTTCTGGGCCAAACATTCCTGATTGCGCCAGATGGGTTTCTACATTCGATCCGCGAGCGGCAATGTCGGCATGTTCCGCGACAGCTTCTCGCACCATGGGCAAAAGGTTGTATTCATCGGTGCGCGGCGCAATTGAAGAAATATCCGCGAGCGAGCCATCAAGTTTATTGAGCACGGACTTGGGTGCCTGTTCCATCAAGGTTGGGTCGTCGACCACGGTCCCGAGCAATGCACGCTCAACGAATTGCTTCCCTTCCTCGCTGAGTCCGCCCGACGCGGTATCCATGAATTGCGGTCTTTCGCGGTCAGTGATTGCCCCATCGCGGGTTAGCAGGGACATCACGTCTCGGCCACGCTCGCGAAGTAAATCCCGAATACTCGAATCCGGACCCAAGTCATCAAGCATCCCCGAGATTGCCGTGAGGCTTTGCGGGGTAATCGACTTGCCCGCACTGACAGCCCGTTCACTGGTCCCAAGCGCTCCGGTCATGTTCTTGTTTAGTTCCGAACCCAAGCGGCGGGCGGCCTCAAGGTCGGCGGGCGCGGCAATTTCACGCACCAGCACAGGATTTTTCATCTTGTCGATGGCTTCTGGATCAATCCCGAATTGCTGCGCGCTGTTAATTAGATAATTACGGTAATCGTCGCCCTGGCCGCGCGCATAAAGTCGCTGTGTGCTCATCGTTCGGCTGTTGCCGCCAAGTACGGTTCCATCCGGGGTTACGATGGGCGGCCCATTTACTGCGTCGGGGTTCGTGTTCACCGTGTAACGCGGTTCATAGTTTTGGGCTTGCTGAATGACGCGGTTCTGCGCCTCTTTGCTGGTTTGATAGGCTCTCTCCTGCACGCCGGGCGGATAATTCGGATTCGGTGCAAAGGTCTCGGCATTATGAGAGGGCTGAAGGTCTGAGGCTTCCACGAGTTTGTATTTTGCGGGAATATCGCTGGTCGGCGTCTTCACTAGGGACGCTGCGCCGTACTCACCGGGCGTTGCCTCCTGGGTCCGTAGGGCGACCGGCTGCCGGGCGGTTGAGATTGGGGTTGCGGGGATCTGCTGAATGTCACCTTTTGTCAGCAATTTAGAACCTTGCTGTTCTTCGGCTGCCTGTGTCGTGGCACTCTGGTTGAGTAGATCGTCCCAGCCTGTCGTCTTTCCTGCCGGAAGCGCGTTCTGTTCGCGGGTCACCATGCCCGACTCGCCCCGGTCTTGCGTTACGGGTCCTGCCGGCGCTGTTGCGTTTTGCTCGCGGAGTGCGCTCTCTGTTCCTTCACTGTTAGCAGTGATGCTTTTCGCTGTGCTCTGTTCCGCGGCTGGGCGTTCAAGCTGTCCGAGTACGTCATCCCACGTTGCGCCTACTTTCGGGCTTCGGGCATTTTGTATCGGGGTTTCTGTCGGGGTTTTGCCCGAGGCCTGAGGAGTGGCCTGTACGGATTCGGCGGGCGGTAGTTCGGCTGTTGGTCGGACACCTTCGGCGACAGGTTCCGCGCTGGGAGCTTGAACATGCTCATCCAACGGGCTGACTGCATGCGTGAGCGATCCGGCTGCCATGGCTGCGGAGATTCCGCCCGATGTGAGCAGTTCAGCGCGCTTCTCGGGAGTTAGCTTGTCCCAGTTCTGATACAGGTTTTGAGCGGTCTGGATGGTTCCTTGGCTCATCTGGATGCCGAATCCGCCAGAGATCAGACGTTGCAGGAGTGGCCTGGCACTACCGGACGCAAGGAAGGGCCAGTTTCGCGGGTCGCCAATCGTCCCACCGACCACGGAACCAACTCCACCGGCAACGCCTAAAGCGGTCTGTCCGCCAGGAAGGGATTCGACTTGTTGAGGAGTGGCCCATCCGGTGACCATCTCGCGTCCTAGCTCGCGACCAGCACCAGCAGCAGCCGTGCCCATTTTATTCAGCGGGTCGTTGATGTTCTTCTGGAACCATTCCATTGCTGGCATAGCGGCGTTCGGTACCAGAT
>JBAVUV010000383.1:0-3604 GCA_049696955.1 Candidatus Sulfotelmatobacter sp.
CGTAGATGGTCCAGCGTTGATCGCTGAAAAGCGCGAAGCCTACCAGAAGAGAAATCGTGGCAGTGGTCAACTGCTTGAGTACGGACATGGAGAGCGCGGCGCGGGCGCGACTGACTTTCAGCCGGGGATCGACCTTCTGCTCGAAGACATCGATGTTGTCCTGAAATTCCCGGGAAAGAAATTTACCGATCTCCTGATAAACGCGGTCGACGTAGGAGGCCAGGGCCAGCAACGCTAACAAAGGAATCAGCGCGAGTGCGACCGGCCAATTCATATTTTTTTCCGCCTTGACACTGGATGGCCGTTGCGGCGGGCATGGTTGGTCGAATGCTCGGAAGTTAAAACCATGGAAGCGGCCTCCTGCGTCCTCTCGATCAGGCCTGGTTCCAACTTCAGTTGCAGCCGCAACCTGCGCTCCGCATCGGCCATCTCGCCATTATCCCGCTCGTGGTCAAAGCCCGCCAGATGGAGGATTCCGTGCAGCGTGAGAATTTTTATCTCGGTCGCCACGGAGTGGCCGAGGCGCTTGGCGTTGTCTCGCGCAATTTCCGCGGAAACCGCCAGATCGCCAGCCGGTTGTTTCGTTTTTGGCAGGTTCATTCGCGGCTCTGGAAACGACAATACGTCGGTAGGCTTGTCCTTTCCACGAAATCGCAAATTAAGCGAACGGAGTTCGTGGCTATTGGTGACCAGTACATTCACGGTGCCACGCAAACGCGCGGCCCGCCTTGCCCGCAACAAAAAACGTTCGAGCGTCGACGGGCTGAGCCCAGCGATTCTTTTTCGGAGGATAACCAACTTTTACCTGCGGGGATTCTATCTCCCTACGCTTCGCGAGGCCTCACATCCGACGACGGTGAATTTCTAACCTCGGGGTTGCGCAAGCCTGCGCCGGAACTCTCGGCGTTTTTGCCGCCGGACAACAGCAGCATCTGCTGCTCGGCGACGTGAGTTTTATGCTCGTCATAGGCACGAATGATGCGCTGCACCAGGTGATGACGCACCACGTCGGATTCGTCGAAGTGGACAAACGTCAGGCCTTCCACTCTGTGCAAAATATCCATCGCCTCCAGCAAGCCGCTACGGCGCGCGTTGGGCAAATCGATTTGCGTAACGTCGCCGGTGATCACGGCCTTGGAGTTGAACCCCAGGCGCGTGACGAACATTTTCATCTGTTCCGAAGTGGTGTTCTGCGCTTCATCAAGGATCACGAAGGAATCGTTTAGCGTGCGTCCGCGCATGAACGCGATGGGGGCTATCTCGATCACATTCTTTTCCAAATAGCGATCCACCTTCTCCGGATCGAGCATGTCATACAGCGCGTCGTATAGAGGACGGAGGTAGGGGTCAATCTTGTCCTGCAAAGTTCCCGGCAAGAAGCCCAGGCGCTCGCCGGCTTCCACCGCGGGACGCGCCAGGATAATTCGATTCACTCGCTTCGCCAGCAGCGCGGAAATCGCCATGGCGACGGCAAGATAAGTCTTGCCGGTGCCGGCGGGGCCAATGCCGAAAACCATGTCATGTTTTTCGATGGCTTCGACGTAGCGGCGCTGATTCACGCTTTTCGGCTGCACCATGCGGCGTCCCAGCGATCGTTGGCGGCCAGCATCGGCGAGTCCGCGTAAGGTCGCGGTCGGATCGGCGGTCAACACGCGCAGCATGCTGTTGAGATCTCCATTGTTGAAGCTGTAGCCGGATCGTTGCAGGCTTTCGTAATCGCTGAAGACCTGCTCGGCGCGAGCGACATCGCGGGCCGCACCCTCCAGTTCGATGGCGTTTGAACGCAGATCAATGGTGACGTTCAGCCCATCTTCCAGCACGCGTACATTCTCATCCCGCGTGCCAAATAAAGTTTCGATGTTGGGACTTATCCCGATGCTTTTCTTCATTCAGTCTCTTTGAAAAACAAGCGCCTTTGCCACTGTGTAGACAAAACAGGATTATGGTTGGAGATGGGAACAACCGGAATGCGCATGCCCAGGAGGCAAGTCACTGCCATTGCATAAAGCGTACCCCGCGGCGGGGAGGGAGTCAATGGCGATGCAAACGTTTGACCAGCCGTGACTTACTCCCATATAATCAGTGATTCGGTGACCACCGAATATCTCGTTAGACACACAAAGGTAACGAACCACACATGGCTAATCATTTTTCGGCGCTCAAGCGCGCCCGTCAGACCACCAAGCGCACTGCCAATAATCGTGCCAACGCCTCCCGCCTGCGCACCGCGTTGCGCACCCTGCGCGAGACCATTGAAAAGGGCGATAAACAGGCTGCGGAGCAGACTTACCGCCAGACCGTATCCGCGCTCGATAAGGCGATCCAGAAGGGCACGCTGCACGGAAATACCGCCGCGCGCTATAAGTCACGATTGGGCGCCCGCGTGAGTGCGATGAAGTAGCTGTTCGCTTATTATGGGATTTGAAACGGCAGACCCGCTGAGGTCTGCCGTTTGTTCTTCAGCGACTTCCCCGCGCAGTTTCGATTGTCCCTATCGCAAGCGGGGAAATAAAAATCCCGTATGCCGCCGGTGCTCTTGAAAGTCCGATCCGAATTGTGCGGTTAGTATGGCTTCCTCTCGCCTCGCTTTAATCCAGAAGCCTAGAATAATCACGCTGACGCCGGCGATGCAGCGCCATCGGTCGATCGCCAATGCCGAGCCGATGGCGGCCAGATCGAGTCCTGAATAGATGGGATGCCGAAGCCGCGCATACGGCCCGGTGCGGATAAGCTTGTGATCTTCCTTGATCGTAATGCGCCCGCTCCAATACTGGCCAAGATGCCAGCGCGCCCAGAGCGCCAGGGCAATACCGGCCCAGAGGAGTACGACGCCGCTGATTGCGATTGCCGGAATGTGATGAAAAACTCGACGGCCAAGAACGCCGATACCGGCATCGTCGTCGAAGATCAGAACAAAGCCAATAATTTCGATGAACATGATCGCGTAACGGGCGGCAAAGGATTCTTTCTTTGCAGTCTGGCGAGTCTTAAGCGCACCAATCGCCCAGTAGACTGCGAAGACGATCCAGGGTCCTTCGATGAGATAGCGACCAATCAATCGGGTTCCTGACTCAGAAGCTCGTTATTGAACGCGGATCTATAGAACCTTCTACACCGGCAATTGTTCCTGCATCCACCCCGGAGCTTCCAGCTTCGGCTCGGTAGTCAAATCCATGACCAGACGTTCCAGCACCATGCGCTTGCTCACGGGATTCGATCGCAGAGCCAGGTCGGCCCTTGCCACCAAACGGATTGCGCGGGTCAAATCGCGGCGGGATTTGTAGCGACGAGCCTGTTTGATAATGTCATCGGCGGCGAATGGAGGCACGCGAAAGCCCTGCCACAGCGCGGCCCACAGCATGCGCTGGTCGCGAACATTGCGTTCGAGAATCACCAGCATCTGGCGAAAAGTTTTGGCCAGCATGTAAATGTGGCCGATGGCGGCCTCTTCGCCGTCGCCCGAAGAGAGCATCGCATCCAGAATCTCTAGGGCTCGTACGCGATCTTTGCTGGAGATGGCATCGGTCAATTCATAGAGCGAACGCTGTTTGGCAGCGAGCACCATGGTCTCCACGTCGCCGAGCGTGATGCGATTCTTCGCGCC
>JBAVUV010000384.1:0-3771 GCA_049696955.1 Candidatus Sulfotelmatobacter sp.
CAAAATCGCCGAAGCCGCAAGCGCCGGCATCGACTACATTCAGCTCCGTGAAAAAGATCTCTCCACTCGCGACCTCGAATCCCTGGCCCGCGAAGCAGTCCAAATCATCCGTGACCACAACAACCGAAGAACTGAGAATCGAGAACCAAGAACTGCTCTCCTCATCAACTCCCGCACCGACGTCGCCCTCGCCATCGAAGCCGACGGCGTTCACCTCCCAACCAACAATCTGTCGCCAAACGAAATTCGGCAAATTTGGAGACGTGGCGCGGGCGCCCTCGCCCGCGAAATCTCACCACCAAACCCACTGATCTCCATCTCCTGTCACTCTCCAGAAGAAGTAACCCAAGCAGCCATCGACGCCGCCACTTTAGCCATCTTCGCCCCCGTCTTCGAAAAAAAAGATGCCCCCGGGAACGCACCCACCGGCCTCGAAGCTCTCCGGGAAGCCTGCCAAGCCAAGATTCCAGTCCTCGCTCTTGGAGGCATCACCCTGCAGAACGCCGCGTCTTGCCTGCAAGCCGGAGCAGCCGGCATCGCCGCCATCCGCCTGTTTCAGGAAAACAGCATCGCAGATATCGCCCGCACCCTGCGCGAAATTAATCATCTTGGAGACTTTCCGGATTGGTGAAGATTGATTCGAAAGTGTTTGTGAGAACCCGCCCCGAAGGGGCGTCGCGATAGTAGCCCAGCGCTTCAGCGCTGGGAAAACTGAAATAAGAGAACAAGGCCCGCAGGGACGGCACAAGCGCTGCTAAGATTCAACTGGAATGTAATTTCCATAACCCAATGTCCGCAGCCCATTCACACCCCCAGCCCGATCGCCGTTACATCGAGCCTCGCATGGTTTCGATCCCCGCCGCCTGGTTCCTCATGGGCTCCTCCACCGGCCAGGATTGCGAACGTCCCGTTCACCGCGTCTGGGTCGACGCTTTCGAACTCGCCATCACCCAGGTCACTAATGCAGAATACGCAGCCTACCTGCGCACCACCGGATTGCCCGCCCCTCCATCCTGGAACGACCCAAATTTCAATCACCCTCAACATCCCGTCACTAGCCTCTCCTGGTTCGAAGCCGACCATTACTGCCAGTGGCTCTCCTCCCAAACCGGACGCATCTATCGCCTTCCCACCGAAGCCGAATGGGAGCGCGCCGCTCGCGGCGATCTCGAACAGAAAGATTTCCCCTGGGGCAACGATCCGCCGCAATCACTTCCCGACTACGCCACCCGCTGGCAAACCGGACCCGAGCCCGTCGCTCTCTACGCGCCAAATTCCTTCGGCCTTTACAACGTCAGCGACAACGTCCACGAGTGGTGCAGCGACTGGTATGATCCCAACTACTACGCCACCTCGCCCGACCGCAATCCCCGCGGCCCTGACCTGCACTCCGGAACCGGCCAACGCAAAGCCTCTCGTGGCGGATCATGGCGCCATCACATCAAAATCTCCCGCTGCTCCGCCCGCTCCAGCATCCCTCCCGATTTCCAATACGCCGACTACGGCTTCCGCCTGGCGGCTGATCCTTTATCCATCCGCATATAATTTTATTTATCCGCATATAATTTTCGTCATTCCGATTTGCATCACCCTTCAACCCCTATAATTTGTCATTCCGAATCGGGCGATAGCCCGTGAGGAACCTGCTGTTCGCGACTCTAGAATCGAGCCAAGAATATGTTCCGCGCAGATCTTCTCCACCACAAACGCATCCTCATCACCGGCGGAGGCACCGGCCTCGGCAAAGCCATGGCTCACCGCTTCCTCGAACTCGGAGCCGCCGTCTACATCTGCGGCCGCCGCGAAGAAGTCCTCCAGAAAACCGCCGCGGAACTTTCCGCCGCAACAAAAGGTGAGATCCACGCTTTCCCCTGCGATGTCCGCAATCTCGACGCAGTCGAGACCATGATCGACTCCATCTGGAAAGACGGCCCGCTGGATATTCTCGTCAACAACGCCGCCGGAAACTTTATCGCTCGCACCGAAGAACTTTCCCCGCGCGCCTTCGACTCCGTCATCGGCATAGTTCTCCTCGGCACTCTCCACGCCACCCTGGCCTGCGGACGGCGCTGGCTCAAGTCCAACCACCAAGGCACCGTCCTCAGCATCTCGGCCACCTACGCGCCAGTCGGTTCCGCCTACGTTGTTCCCTCCGCCATCTCGAAAGCCGGAGTCGAAGCCCTAACTCGCAGTCTCGCCGTTGAATGGGGTAATCGCGGAATCCGCATGAACGCCATCGCTCCCGGCCCAATCCCCACGCAAGGCGCGTTCTCCCGGCTCATGCCACGCCCGGAACTCGAAGCGCACGCACTGGATCGCAACCCACTGCACCGCTTCGGAACCACCGGAGAGCTGGCGAATCTAGCCGCATTTCTGGTAAGCGACGGCTCCGCCTATATCAATGGTGAAGTGATCCGCATGGACGGAGGAGAATTCCTGCAAGGCGCCGGAGAATTCAGCAACCTGGGCCGCGTCCTCACAGAAGAAGATTGGCAGGCGATCAAGCCAAAAAAGTCAGGCTCGACTTCAACCGGAAAGGAAACGTAGTGACTCAACATTGAGACTTCGCCACAAGGCCACGAGTCCCATAGATGATCCCCTTCGTGATACTTAGTGTCCTTCGTGGTTCATTGCTTCTTGTCTTGCTATGAATTACCGGCCGCTAGAAGGCATCACAATCGCCTTCAACAACAGATTCACCAGACTTAAAACAATCGCGCCGATGAAAGCCGCCATGAATCCGCGCACCTGAAACCCCGGCGCGAGCAACGCCGAAGCCAGCTCCAGCATCAGCGCATTAATCACCAGCCAGAACAATCCCAGCGTGACCAGCGTCAGCGGAAAAGTCAGAATCTTCAGCACCAGCCCGATCGTTGCATTGATAAAGCCAATCACCAGCGCCGCAATCAGCGCCGCCACCGGACCGCTCACATGAATTCCCGGCACCACGCGCGACATAATCCAAACCGCCAGCGCACTCAGCACCCAATGCAGCAGCATTCTCATGTCCGCTCCTCTCTTATCCTCGCAAGACTATACCAATTCTCGAACCCATGCCCCTGGGTCATAACAGAACGTCGTAGCAAACAAATAAATTGGCGGCCCATCCGCCGTCTTGACTACTACTTTGCGATACACTACACAATTCAAGTCTGCTCTTCCGGAGAAACCTCGCATGCCCGAACCCGCACTGAGCGGTTCCGAATTCAAGAAGCAACTGCATCAAGGCACGCCAAAGATGGGCCTATTCCTCAACTCGCACAGTCCCACAGTCGCCGAACAACTTGCGCACAGCGGCTATGATTGGCTGCTGGTCGATACCCAGCACGGCCCCATGGACCACGAAAAACTTTCCGCCATGCTGTGCGGCATCTCCAATGGCGGCGCGAAGTCGATCGTCCGCGTCGGCGGATACGACGATCGTCCCGGCATCCAGCAGGCTCTCGATCTTGGCGCTGACGGCGTGCTCATCCCCTACATCAACACCGCTGAAGAGGCTCGCCAGGCCATCAGTTGCACCAAGTATCCGACTGTGGGCACGCGCTCGGTTTATTTTCCGCAGCGCAGCATGAACAAAGCCGGACTTCTCGGCTACGCCGGAAATTTTAATAAAGAAGGCATCATCGCCCTGCAAGTTGAGACCGCATCCTGCATCGAAAACATCGCTGAGATCGCCGCCGTTCCCGGCGTCGACATTCTCTTCCTCGGTCAAAATGATCTCTGCATGTCGATGGGCCTCTACAACAAATATGAGTTCCCTCTCATGTACAC
>JBAVUV010000385.1:0-1511 GCA_049696955.1 Candidatus Sulfotelmatobacter sp.
GTACCATGGTACATTAATACCAGTGGTGGATGAGCAAAAGTTGCTGGTGGAGCGCGTGCAAACCGGTGTCCGCATGGAGAAGCGCCTGCTCAAAATTCTGAAGGCCTTCGCCGAATACCATGACATGACTCTCGGCGATCTGTTGGAGGGCATCGTTCTTCATGCCTTTGATGGAAAAATGCCGTTCAGTCCGGCCTCTCTTGAGCGAATTCAGGAATTGAAGCGCTTCTACGACTTTGATCTGGATTCCAGCGCCAGCCATCGCCTGAAAGAAATCAAAGCGCGGGCCGCCCGCAGGCGAACCGCCGAGAAATAGAGATGCCTATGACTGCGCAACGCGCCAATATCGCCCTCACCGGCCTGCAGTGGACCCTGGGACTAGTGATTCTGATCGAAGCAATTCTGTTTCTGCTGCCGGGCGCCGCTCACGGCTTCGCCACGACTCACATGCCGAACGTAATCCGGCTAATTCTTGGATTCGGTGAGATCGCGGGTTGTATTTTGATGCTCATTCCGCGCACCGCCATCCGCGGCGCCTGGGTTCTTGCGGCGGTCTTTGTCTTAGCCATCGGGATTCATCTGCTGCACGGCATGTATGAAGTTGGAAATCTAGCCATCTACACCGGCGCTGCCTGGGCTGTCGCCGTGGGAAAAGGGAGTTAGGCCTCGCCGCCTCGCATGGATCATCATCAACTCATCCACGACTTCGAGAGCGGCGTCATTTCGGCTGATTCATTTCACCACGCCGATCACGTACACCTGGCTTTCGCATATCTCAGCGAGTATCCGACTCTTGCCGCTCTCGAGAGATTTACCGGCGCGCTGAAGCGATTCGCCATCGCCAACGGCAAGCCGCAGCTCTACAACGAAACCGTTACCTGCGCATACTTCTTTTTGATTCGTGAACGCATGGCTCGTAACGAAGCCACAGACTGGGAGAAATTCGCCCGCCTCAACCCCGATCTGCTCACCTGGAGAGATGGCATCTTGACCCGCTACTATCGGCAGGCGACGCTGCATACAGACCTCGCTCGTAATGTGTTTGTGTTTCCGGATAGATTTCCGTGACCTCTCGGCTGATCTCCCCTGGCCAAGCGGTATGCTGCCGGTGGTTCCCCTCATCCATCTGATGCGCCATGATTCTCAGGCCCGCGGCCGATTCTTAGCTCGGCCCCGCCGGAATTTGTTGAATAGGGTAGGATTTGTGGCGCACACATCTACTATCGATAAGGTCGAGGAGCTCAAATGAAGCGGATATTCATCGTTCTATTCTTTCTAGGTTTCACTTTCGCCCATGCTCAGGAAATCAATGACGGCGAAGCGGTTTTGCGTGCGATGCACGAGCGCTACAAAGCATCCTGGTATGACACGGTCACGTTCACCCAGAAGAGCACTACTTATAATCCGGACGGAAGCACCAAAGTTGAGACCTGGTACGAAGCCGCTTTGTTGCCGGGAAGGCTGCGCATCGACATCGGGCCGGCCGCCGACGGAAATGGATACGTAATGGC
>JBAVUV010000386.1:0-1694 GCA_049696955.1 Candidatus Sulfotelmatobacter sp.
CTCGCAACCACACGCCTCTCGTCATCATGCCACCACCCCCAAAAGCACTTAATCAAAATTCGACTTGTCATCCTGAGCGAAGCGAAGGACCCATGCAACTTGCCGACACCACCCCAGTGCACGGTCACCGCCACCGCCGCCAGCACAACCGTGAAAGAGCGGCGCTTCAGCGCCGCGTCATAGATTCATTAAATAGCGGGCTTTAGCCCCCGAAAATTCTCCTCGCAACCACACGCCTCTCATCACCATCCAACTTGCAAGCCCGCTTCGCCTGAATCTATACCCGCGCTTCCATCATCAGTACAATAAGAATTCTGGAGGAAAAAATCATGGCATTCGAACTACCGCCTTTACCGTATGACTACGCGGCCCTGGAGCCTGTCATCGACAAGCAAACGATGACCCTGCACCACGACATGCACCACGGTGCCTACGTCAAAAATCTCAACGCAGCCATCGAAAAACATCCCGAACTCGGCAAGAAAACCGCGGAAGAATTGCTCCGCGACCTGAACTCCATCCCTGAAGACATTCGCGCCGCGGTCCGCAACAACGGCGGCGGCCACGTCAATCACTCCATGTTCTGGAAGATCATGAAGCCCAAAGGCGGCGGCGATCCCACCGGCCCCATCGCCCAGGCCATCACCAAAACCTTCGGCAGTTTCAAAGATTTCCAGGCCAAATTCAACGACGCCGGCGTAAAACAGTTCGGCTCCGGATGGGTCTGGCTGGCCAGCAAAGGCGGCGACGATCTGCACATCATGTCCACGCCCAATCAGGACAATCCAATCTCCGTAGGCCACCATCCCATCTTCGGCAACGACGTCTGGGAGCATGCCTACTATCTGAAATACAACAACCGCCGTCCGGAATACCTGACCGCCTGGTGGAACGTAATCAATTGGGACGAAGTCAACCAGCGTTACGAAGGCTTCAAAAGCGGCAAGCACGTGCAAGAACCCGCGATGGCCCGCTAAAACTCATGTAGAGACAGCCGCCTTCGGCTGTCCCGCGAGCGCAGCGAGCGGAGTCTTCACAACCGCAACAGCAGCAAAAAGGCCTCGCCGCAAGCGAGGCCCTTTTTATTCATTTCAAAAATTCGCCGGAGCTCTACGCCGCCGCAATCTCCACATACGCATCCGGCTCCGCCTCAAATTCCTTCCTGCACTCATCTGAACAGAAAAAATATTTCCTGCCCGCGAACTGGGTTTGAAATTCACCGTTATTGTCAATTTTCATTCCGCAAACTGGATCCTTCGTCATTCATCCCCTCCATCTAAAGATTTGCTTTCGCCTATCCGCATTTCCTGTTGCAAAAATCTCTCCGTTCTCGCCCTCTTTTCGAACTATCTGACTCTTCAGCATTTCTGCCCGCCGCGTTTCCGCGCGTAAAAGGCGCGTTGGAAAAATCTTCTCTGCCTGTGCACGTTATACCGTCAGGCGAAAACCGTAGATACCTATCGGAATCCCTCCGCCCCCTTTCTGCATTTCCTGTGCAAGCTCTGTGGACAATCCGTCCTCCCACTCGCTCACCTTTTTCTCCTCGCTCTCCGCCGCGCCACCGGACCCCGCCCTTCAAGCACTCTGCACGCGCATCCTCAAGAACTTCCTTACCCGTGTCCGCCCTGAACAATCTCTCTCGACGTTTTTCCTCAACTGCACCAAAAATACTGAATTGACCCCGCGCCTTTTCG
>JBAVUV010000387.1:0-3531 GCA_049696955.1 Candidatus Sulfotelmatobacter sp.
GAAGTCACCGCCATCGAGAGCAAAGATTGTCAGCGCAGAGCCGCAACTATTCGTCACCGATGTCGAGAGATCGTGCGAATTTTTCCGCGAGAAGTTAGGCTTTTCGCTTGTATTCAGTTACGGCAAACCTCCCTACTATGCACAGGTGGCTCGCGACGCGGCGCGCCTCAATCTGAGGTATGTCGAGCGGACAGTAATCGAGTCGACGGTCCGCGATCGGGAGGAGCTGTTGTCGGCATCTATGACCGTCGCGACAGCGGACGAGATCAAGCTGCTGTTTCTTGAGTTTCAGTGCGCTGGCGTCGCCTTTCACCAGACACTGAAGAAGCAGCCTTGGGGCGCCAAGAATTTCGTCGTCAAGGATCCGGATGGGAACCTACTGCTTTTTGCTGGACCCGCAAACTAGCAGTGGCCAAGCCGAAGTGTGCTGATCGAGGATGTATGGTCGGCTAATGGAAGTAATCCGCTTCGCGGGTAACCTGGACGGTGGATGTGAAACCAGTGTCGAGAGTGGCGGCCACCGGAAGATCAAAGACCCCGCCCTGTCCCTGCAAAATGCGCAGGGACAAGGACGGGGCACCCGAATCGGGAGTCCGCGTATCGCTAGTTTCAGGCGGCGTCCGACTGCGCTGAGTAATGGTCCCCCCGGGCCGTTCACTCAAGGGCAGTCGGACACCCAGCCGCGCACTGCGCCGGCAACGAGTTCACGAGGTGGGAGCAGTGCAAGCCTGGTTTTTTCAGTCACGCAGCAAATTACGGGCTCCCCGGAATTGAATCTCGCATTTCGAACGCTTCTAACACTGCAGCAATCACGTCCTCAGCAAGGATTGCATTCGCAAAGCCACAAAGCTGAACCGCGCTCGAGACGATTTCATTGAGTTGAGGCTTTGGCAATGCTGCCAATCCTCCGGCGGATTGATGGACCTGTTGCAGCAGCACCACCAGCTGACAAACTCTCTGATCCTTGAGATACAAGCGGGCATCGGAGTAAGCCTTGCCGAATGCATGGTCCGGGTGCAAAGGTTCGGAGGACCAATGAGGAAACATCTCGTTTATTTTATCCATCGCCGCCTCTCTGATCGGACTCGAATGAATCCTAGCCGTCCGCGTTCCCGGAAAAAATGCTTTGACCATCCATTAACTTGCCTTCTCATTCCGATTCCTCCATGTGTCAAGCCACTGGCCAAAAAACGGTTTCGGCTGAGTTTTGGCGGGTGCTGGCTGGGAACTCTCGGATTCCGACGACCACGCCGGCTCCTGGGTCCTAAGGGTTAAGCCATTCCTTCGAGTCGATCCGCGAGAGTGCGCTACGAATTGTTCCTGGGTTTTGCCGGGAAGAACTTCGCGGAGAGCCCAATCGATTCGGCGCACACATTCCTCGACTACTTTCATCTGCGCTTTGCCTTCCGATCCGTGTGCGACGAACATGAGCGGCTGCAGGGCGTTCCGAATGTGGTGATTCGTGAGATCGATCAGGTGAAGGTGTTCGCTTAACCGCCGCGCCTTCTGGCGTTCGTACAGATGAAAGATTGATCCGGCTATCAAACCTCCCAGCAGGTCGTCCACGATTCGGCGAGCTCCCTCAAGCCCAAAGTGTAGAGAGAGCCGATCCGCAGCGACCAGAAGAGCAGATACGAAAACGAACAGAAGAGCTGGTTTCCAGAGGGCGGAACGCCAAGATTGGTCAGACTTATTGAAATTCATGTTATCGCTCCTAAAGGGATCATTGGTTCGTGCGGACGGCGATCTGAAAGCCAATGCGGCGAGGATTGCGTCCACTCAGTGAAGTCACGGAAAGATAATGCGCGGCACACAACGGAGTAACTATCGGCGCGGAGATTTCAGTCTGAGTGCGAGAGTTGCTTCAGATCAGGAGCGTACAGAGCAGAGCCTGGAGAGGCCGTCGATGGCGTCGGCCGGGCGCCGTCGCTTGGTCAGGAGTGAAGGCACTGACGACGCAACCTGCGCAATATACCGGCTGCGTCGGCAACACAAAGTTTGAATCGACTACAGGAACGACGACCTGGATACGAAGTCTTACCGGAGGCGCCAGATTTACAGGCGCATCCGCCTCATTAAACTTGGTTTCGGGCAGGTCGACTCGGGGGATAACAGATGCACAAACTGACGCCGCCAGAAGGACGAGAACCAGCAGCCCACGGAGTTGCTTCACGACAAACACCCCAAGTAGAAAGAAAAATACTCCGACGAGCATTGGTTGTCAATGAGGTTCTTCACCGAATGATGCTTCTGCGCGGGAGTATGTGCGGCGTCGATCGGGACCAGAAGGGAACGCTCTACAACGTAGCCCAGGGCCGTGGTACGACATTGAGCAAGATTTCTTGGGTGATGTGCTGTATTGAAGACAGCGGAAAAGCGCTGGTACGGTGATGGCTTGCGGGCGCAGAGTGCGGAATCTGTACGAATCTGGAGATGGCCATATGAAGAAAATGATGATGAGGCACGGCTTGCTGGTGCTGGTGACGCAGGTTGTGATGGCTGGTGCGATGTTCGCTCAGAGCACTGCTGCTCCGATGTATCCTACCGACCCGCATCCAACGCAGGCGCCGAATCCGGATCAGGACCAGGCTCCGCAGGAGATGAATCAGAACACCGGACAAAACGATATGCCGGTGTTCCGCGTGACGGTAACGGAGCGGACGACCAAGGCTGTAAATTACCGGAACCGCGGTGGGTCGACGGACGTGGATTTTCGCGGCACGGATCTAATGCCGGAGGTGAAGGGGCACGCAAAGGTTGAGGGCAAAGGCGGGCGGTTGACCATCAATGCGGAGTTGGAGCATTTACAGCCGGTGAGGATGTTTGGCGGACAATATCTTACTTATGTGTTGTGGGCGATTACACCGGATGGGCGTGCGGTAAACCTGGGGGAAGTAGTTCCGGGAGGAAATGGCAAGGACAAGATTGATGTAACTACGGATTTGCAGGCGTTTGGAATGATTGTGACGGCCGAACCTTATTATGCGGTGACGCACCCGAGCAACAAGGTGATTGCGGAAAACATTATCAAGCCGGGTACGAAGGGATTTGAGGAGCCGATTGAGGCGAAGTTCGATGTGCTGGAAGGACAGCAGTACACGATCGATGTTCCGGTGGATCAGTTGCCCTCGAGCCGGGCGAGCGAGAAAGTTCCGCTGGATTTGCTGGAGGCGCGGAATGCGGTGGTGATTGCGAAGGCGGCGGGAGCGCAGCAGTATGCTCCGGATAGTCTTACGAAGGCGGAAGACATGCTGCAGCGGGCGGAGGATTATTACCAGCGGAAGCAAGGAAGGACTCCGATTGGTACGGCGGCGCGGGGAGCGACGCAGATGGCGGAAGATGCTCGCGTTCTGACGTTGCGGCGCATTGAGCAGGCAAAGATTGACGCGGACCGTCGGGCGCACGAAGAAGCCCAGGCCAAGGCCGAGGCGGATGCAGCGGCGGCGCAGCAACAGGCGATTCAGGCGCAGGCACAGTCCGACGAAGATGCGCGGCGCCGGGCTGAGGCGGAGCGCGCCCAGGCGGACGCCC
>JBAVUV010000388.1:0-1573 GCA_049696955.1 Candidatus Sulfotelmatobacter sp.
CTCGTAAGCTGCGCCGTGACCGCTCCTTCCTGCAATCTTCCACCTGGCTTCACCCAGGGCGTCACCAACGACGTTTCCGCCTTCGCTCCGAACTTTGTCACTCCCCGGGTGCAGCAAGCCAGTCTCACGCTGGAGCGCGAAGTCGCCAGCCACACCACCATCGCCGTTTCTTATCTCTATGTGCATGGCGAACACCTCATCCGCGCACTCGACGTCAATCTTCCCCAGCCCCAACCGTTAACCTATCCGCTCTTCGACTCCACCGGCTCGATTTTCCAGAACGGCTCTTACGCAGTCGATTCCTTCGCCACCTGGCAGCTTGCTTCTTCGCTTACCTGCCCTTTTCCCCCATGCATCAACCCGCTCGGCCGGCCGATCGCCCAGTTGGGCTCGATCGACGAATTCCAGAGCGCCGCCTCCAGCGTCTATAACGGCGCAACCCTTTCCATCAACCGACGCGTTTCTCGCGGGACATATCTCCGGCTCTCCTACACCTTCGCCAAGGCCATTGACGATGGCCAGGACGCTCTCGTCGCCGGAGAACCCGCGGAAGTGCAAAATTCCTACGACCCCAACGCCGAGCGCGGCCCCAGCGTTACCGACCAGCGCCAGCGCTTCGTCGCTGCCTTCTCCGCTGAACCTCGCCTCTTCCATCGCGGGCAAGAGCTTCTGGGTCACATTTTTAATGACTGGAAAATCTCGAGCATCGTCACCGCCGGCAGCGGACGCCCCGTCAACGCCACGGTTTCCGGTGATCCCAACCAGGACGGCAATGACGACAATGACCGCCTTCCGGGCTACAGCCGCAACGCCTTCACCGGGCCTGATTACGCCTCAACCGATCTCCGCGTCGTGCGTAAAATCCAGATCAAACCAGGCTGCCGTCTCGAGTTCAGCGCCGACTCCTTTAACCTGCTCAATCGTGACAACCAGCGCGTCGTCATCACCTCCGATGGCCTCACCGCCGAGGCCACCACTTTCACGCCCTACTCCGTCTACGCCAACGGACTTCCCTACCCCGGTTACTACCAGCAACCACACAACTTTCTAAAGCCCACCGCCGCGTTCGCGCCACGGCAGATTCAATTCGGCCTGAAATTTATTTTCTAGGACTGGGATCGGCCGGAACGTTCACGCTCCCTGCGCCTTGCTACTCGGAAACGCTCCGTACGGGGGGGCGCGATTGACCAGCATCCAAAACATCCCAATCTGCCGGATCGCTTCACCGAACTGCTCAAAATCGACCGGCTTCTGCACAAAAGCATTCACACCCAGGTCGTAGCTCTGAATCAAATCTCTCTGTTCCTTGGACGAGGTTAGAACCACCACCGGAATTGCTTTGGTTCGCGGATCCGCCCGAATGGCCTTCAGCACTTCAAGGCCATCGATCTTGGGAAGCTTCAGGTCGAGCAGAATCAGCTTTGGAAGATCGGAAAATGTTCGGTTGCTGTGCTGCCCACGGCAAAATAAAAAATCCAGAGCCTCCGCCCCATCCTCCGCGACAAAAATATCATTCACGATCTTGGACCGGCGCAAAGAGCGGATCGTCAACTCCACATCTTCCGGGCTGTCA
>JBAVUV010000389.1:0-1706 GCA_049696955.1 Candidatus Sulfotelmatobacter sp.
AAAAGACCCCCTTGATGCGGACGTACTTGCCCATGATTTTAGCGACGTGATAGTTGGTGCCCACGAAGCGGCAGTCCTGGTCCAGGCAAAACCCGGTGCCGAAATTTATGGACAAAGGAGCAATATACCTGATGTCGGCGGGCTTGAAATCCGTGATGGGAAAGACGACGCGCTCGGGAACGAATTCTTGAGCGTACACCGGCAGGGCAAGGGCGAATAGGAGGGGAACAGACCCGAGTCTCCGAGCGTGGAGTCTCTTGCTAAGGCGCGGGACGGCGTAGGGACGAGGGACGAGTCCTAGCTTGTTGACTGCGGAGCCCGCGAATAGGTTGATGAGACGAAAATAATTTTGCACGGCCGTATCGATCTTTCACTGAAGGTATCGGCAGGGTGCGTTGGTCCTTTCCCAAAATTAGTAAGAGTTCATGAACGAAGGTTCTTGGATGCACGAATTCAGTTACCTCTTGGACTTGATGTGCTGGTGGAAACTGGATTTGGCAGACCACACAGGATCGATTGCGGCACATTTGCGCTGACTTAAGGGCCCCTACTGAAGAGTCACGAACGTCTTGCTTCTTGCCGCTGCCCGCAGTCGTGGCTTAGTTTGCATGGCGTGGGCCGCAGTAATGGGGGTTCAGGGCGCTGCCGAGAAGACGACGACCCTGCGGATGTGCGGTTTCGCAAGTGGTTTAACGCCGGACGAAGGAACTTTTGCCTGCTCAGAATATTAGTTAACCGATAGGATGGCCAAGGCCCCTGGTAACAACCCCAGGTGGTTGGCCTGTTATTACACTTCGTAAGCTCGCGAAAAGGAACCACTTTGTGATCCCGCGCCTTGGGACTTGGGCTCAATGTAGACGAAACTGTAGCTGTCAAAGCCTCCAATTTCAATCAACCTCAACAGGTTTCACCACCTGCCGGAATACCCGCAGCTGAATCTAAAGGACTTCCGAGGAGGATTTCTGGGTAGAGAACCTGGTCCCGAACCAGATTCGAGAGCCTGTTGAAATTAGTAGGTTTTTGTTGCTCGTAAGTGATTGACGTTGAATCTTTTGTGCGCTGTGCTTCAAGCACGTTGAAATCTGTTGAACTTGGGTGCTCCTACCGCTACAAAATCGTCTACAGCTGCATTAGCGAATGAAAGACGAAATGTCGACACGATTTGTAAAGTCACTCCGCACGGGTAGCAAAAACTATTTCCGAGTGGTAAATGACATTTTTCCAGACGGACCTATAAGAGTCGATCGGATTCAAGTGAGCAACGCTAGCCGTGTAAATCGTCTTGCCGTCCGTCGAAATTGCCGGCGACAAATTAACTCCGGGCCGCTGCGAGCCACAGCCGTTGCAACTAGGGAGCTAACTTAGCATAGCTTGCTTTCTGCATTTGGCCGTGGGGCGCAATTTTCACCAGCCAGGCTCCTCGAATATCAACACTCCATGGCTTGACCGGATCCAACGCGATAACGTTGTAATAGAGGATGCCGCTACCGTCAATAGTCAACGGTCCGGACACAAAGCGGTTCAAATCTATCGCTTGCCCAAAAGGCTTGTAATGCATAATTAGCGATCCATTTGCCTTGCTAAGCTTGTAAATCGAGCCACCTGCTCCAGGAACAAAGACAAGCCCATTCCACATCGCGGCGTGAAAGACTGGCTCCCACCCGAACAGCCCATCTTGATCCTTTCCTCCCGCATCTGTGTTGGCT
>JBAVUV010000390.1:0-2481 GCA_049696955.1 Candidatus Sulfotelmatobacter sp.
GCGGCGGTCGAACGATGAGGTGCAGCGCCGTCTCGACGCCCTGAAGAAAATCGCGGCGCAAGAGCCGAAGGTCGTTGCGAATGAAAGCATTTCACCTTCCAACACAATGCCTTACATCGTCGATGCAGTGCGCGCTTACGCCACCGTGGGCGAAATTTGCGAGGCGCTGCGCGATGTCTATGGCACATACACCGAAGTGAGTATTACGTAGAGATCTTCCTAGGAAGGGTCAGACCGTAAAGCAAAGTCATCGCCGAGAGCGGTGTCAGCTTTTCCTAGCTTCTCCATTTCAATCTAACCGGCCCTGACAAGGGATGTTTCATCTCAGCCCCGCTGCGTTTCGCTTCGAGATAAGCGGCCTTCAACTGGAAGTACCATTTGGCGGGACGATCGGCATCGTCAATCAGCATGAGGCGCGGATTATGCTTCAGGCCTTCGGATTGCAGTTCCATGGTGCGGCGGTCCTGCTCGACGAATTTCGCGAAGACGAACTTGAGCAACTCCGGGCCGAACGGCATCCAGCGGAAGAGATTCCATGCAGCGACCACGTCGATACGACACTGACTGCGCGTAATGGGTGTCACCGTAGTCAGCGATGAGAACCAATACTTCCCTGCCCGGATAGTTTCTCGGCGCAAGTTGGGCAAAACGAAATCGATGGTAGTAGTGATGGAATCCGCGGCAGCGTAGAGGCGCAGCAGTTTATAGGGCGCGGAATTTGAGCTGGGAGTGTGCGCGCTCATGCGGAAGCCGTTGGGAATTGGCTCAAAGTTTTTTCTCTTTTCGTGAATACTGTGGCGACTGCGCCACCACCACGCCTGGTGAACGAAAGGCCCGTGTGCCGGATCCATGAGTCCAATGATCCCGTGATCGATGCTGACCGGCATATCGGCGGTGAGATAGGCGAGCTTATATTTGTTTCTTTCCAACGCCCCAAATTTTTCTATCTCTGGCGCAGGTTCGGGAGCTTCGTCGCGCTTACCGGATCCCGCACCGGGCGGCCCGGGATCGGGAATGAAAACCCATATAAAGCCGTCCTGCTCTTCGCAGGCGTAACTGCCGGCGTATATGCGATCAACTTTTAAATTCTGATCGGCGGTTAGCGATGGGATGAGTTGGCATTGACCGCTATGGGCATTGAAGGTCCAACCATGATAGGGACATTCGACGTTTTCTCCATCGAAGTGGCCGCCGTTGAGCGGCATGCCCCGGTGCGGGCAGGCGTCGCGCAACGCGAAAGCGTGCCCGGCGCGGTCGCGTCCGATCACTAGCGGGATCTCGAGCAGCATGGCTTTACAAAGTTGATTGCGGTGTACGCGATCGGCTGGCAGAGCACGATACCAGAAGCCGGTGAGCATCAGCGAATCAGTCGCCTGGCGTTGCGGATAGTCGGATTCTGGCATGGAAAGAGGATATCGATTTCTGATTGCTGATTGAAAACCTATGCTAGCATTCGCAGGACTTTCGGGGCGGTACCGAATTGCGCGGAGGCATTTCGATGGAGTTTTTCGGGCATTTCCGCCGTCTCACGCGGCTGCAGCGGAACACTTTCACGGCTTGTTTCTTGGGCTGGTCGCTGGATGCTTTTGATTTTTTCATCCTGACTTTCTGCGTCAGCGCAATCGCAACGCAATTTCAAAGCAAGGTTTCGGAGGTCGCGGAGGCCATTTTCCTTACTCTGGCATTTCGTCCGCTGGGCGCGTTTCTTTTCGGACTGATGGCCGACAAATTCGGACGGCGCCCGACGCTGATGGTGGATATCATTGCGTACTCGGTATTCGAACTCGCATCGGCTTTCGCTCCTTCACTGAAAGTTTTTCTGATCATGCGAGCGTTATTCGGAATCGCCATGGGCGGCGAGTGGGGGGTGGGCGCGGCTCTGGCTTTCGAAACTCTGCCCGCCGAGGGACGCGGATTTTTTTCCGGACTGTTGCAGGAGGGCTACTCCGTGGGCTTTCTGATGGCGGCTTTAGTTTTCGGTACCGTATTTCGATTTGTGGGCTGGCGCGGAATGTTCGTCATTGGCGCGCTGCCGGCGTTTCTGGTGATCTACGTTCGTTCGAAAGTAGAGGAATCGCCAGCGTGGCTGGAAGGCCAGGCAAAGAAAACCCCACACAGACGTTTGGGGAAGGACATCCTGACGTATCTCGGCACTTTTGTTTTGCTGGTCGTGCTGATGTTCGCCTTCAACTCCTTTAGCCACGGAACTCAGGACCTGTATCCGACATTTCTGACCAAAGGGCATCACCTCGATCCGAAGACGGTAATGTTCATCACAGTGGCGGCGAACATCGGCGCGCTGTTGGGTGGGATTTTATTTGGAACCTGGTCGGAGAGCATTGGACGACGAAAGGCGATTGTGATTGCGGCGCTGCTGGCGATTCCGGTGATTCCCTTGTGGGCTTATTCGCACACAGTTCCCATGCTCGCGCTGGGGGGATTTCTGATGCAGTTCATGGTGCAGGGCGCATGGGGAGTGAT
>JBAVUV010000391.1:0-3117 GCA_049696955.1 Candidatus Sulfotelmatobacter sp.
AGAATGGCGCCAACGGCTCCGACATCCAGCGAAGCCTGCAGCTTGTCGGCAGCCCCTACCATCACCTGGAAGCCAACTTCCTTCTGCCGAGTTTTCATCTTCCCCACCACAGTGACCGCCGCGGAAGAAGGCTTGCTAATCGCCGCCGCACCGGCCAGCGCACCAACCTGCACGAACTCTCCTCCCTCTGCACTCGAAGCGCCGGCTGCCGCCAGCATGCGCGGCGTCACCGCTTCAAACGTTTCCGTTACTGTCGCGCTACGCCTTATATGCTGCGCGCCTTCCACCATCGCGCGAACCTTTTCCACGTCGCCACTCGACTCCTTGATCCCGATCAGGTTGGGATGCTCCGCCAGTTCGATCACGAGCTCGGCGGGGATGTTATAGCCGGTCGCCTGCGGAAAGTTGTAGATGATGACAGGCAACGGCGAGCGATCGGCCACCGTTCGGTAAAACGCCAGAATATTCTCCGGCTGCATTTGTTTCTTGTAGTAATGCGGAGTGCGCACCATGGCAATGTCGTATCCGAGTTCCGTTGCGTATTCGGTAAGCCGCAGAGTCTCGACTGCCGACTCGCTGCCCGTTCCAGCAACGAGAACCTTATTAGGAGCGGCCGCCTCGCGCGCGGACTTTAGAACGTCCCGTCGTTCCTGATCTGAAAGCAGAATAGCCTCGCCGGTCGAACCGAGAACAACAATGCCAGCGCAAGGCGTCCGCGAATAGCGCTCAACATTGCTCTCGAGTTTCTTGTAGTAGACGTTGCCGTCGGGATAAAGCGGCGTAGTGATGGGAGGAAAAATTCCGTGAAGTAACATGAAGACCTCGCGCACCAATTATTGCACGCGCGGCGCGTGACCGCACTACATCAGCGGCTCTTGACTGTCCGCTCCGCGTGCAACTGCTGTAGCGCTCGGATGGTCACTTCGCCGCGCTGCAGAGCTGCAATCCCTTCCGCCGCCGCGCGTGCAGCCGAAAGTGTAGTGATGGTCGGAACGCGCGCCATCACTGCGGCGCGCCGGATCGCCTTCTCGTCAAACCATGGCTCCAGCCCGGTTGGCGTATTCACGATGAGATGAATACGTTGGCCCTTGATAAAATCGACCACGTTCGGACGCCCCTCTTTCACTTTGTAGACGCGCTCCACTCTCATGCCCGCGGCTTCGATCACGTCACCCGTTCCGGAAGTAGCTACCAGCTTGAAACCCATATCCACGAACTTTCGCGCGACTTCGGCCACTTGACGTTTATCGTGATCGGTCACGCTGATGAAAACTGTACCCTGCGTCGGCAGCTTCTGGCCTGCAGCCAACTGCGCTTTGCCAAAAGCCTCGCCAAAGCTGTCTCCCACGCCCATTACTTCGCCGGTCGATTTCATCTCCGGCCCCAAAACGGTGTCGACGCCGGGAAATTTGTTCCACGGAAAAACCGGTGACTTCACGTAGGAACAACTCCCTGTATCCAGATCGGCTCGGCGCTCGATATTGTCCGGCAGAAATTCGCGCAGTTTGCGTCCCGTCATGAGCCGCGCCGCGATCTTCGCCATCGGCACGCCGGTCGCCTTCGAAACATACGGCACAGTGCGCGAAGCGCGTGGATTCACTTCCAGGACATAAACTCTTCCACCCTCTGGACCGCTCATTTCACCGCGCGGAATGGCGAACTGAATATTCATCAGCCCCACAACTTTCAAGGCACGGGCCAGCTTGAAAGTGTAATCGCGCATGCGCTCCATCAGCGGCTGGGGAATATCTACTGCCGGCAGCACACACGAAGAATCGCCGGAGTGAATACCAGCCTCTTCAATGTGCTGCATGATTCCGCCGATCACCACATCTTCGCCATCGGAGAGCGCATCTACGTCCACTTCGATTGCGTCTTCGAGGAAGTGATCGATCAGCACTGGACGATCGTGCGAATACTCGACCGCTTCCTTCATGTAGCGCGTCACAGATTCCTCGTCGTAGGCGATCACCATGGCACGTCCGCCGAGCACATAAGAAGGCCGCACCACTACGGGATATCCCACACGCTTCGCGCCTTCGATGGCTTCTTCCAGCGAAGTCGCCATCACTCCAGCCGCCTGCGGAATTTCCAGTTCTTCGAGCAGCTTGTTGAAGTGCTTGCGATCCTCGGCCAGATCGATCGACTCGGGAGATGTGCCGATAATATTCACGCCTGCAGCCTTGAGTGGCAGCGCAAGATTCAGCGGCGTCTGTCCGCCGAACTGCACAATCACGCCGCATGGGGCACCCTTCGAAGTTTCATGCTGATAGATCGCCCACACATCCTCAAACGTGAGCGGTTCAAAGTAGAGTCGATCACTGGTGTCATAATCGGTCGAGACCGTCTCAGGATTGCAATTAATCATGATGGTCTCGTAACCATCTTCGTGCAGCGCAAACGAAGCGTGGCAGCAGCAATAATCGAACTCAATTCCCTGTCCGATGCGGTTGGGTCCGCTGCCCAGAATGATGATCTTCTTTTTCTCCGTGGGCGCAGCTTCGTCTTCATCTTCGTAGGTCGAATAAAGATAGGGCGTGAAACTCTCGAACTCCGCCGCGCACGTGTCCACGCGCTTGTACACCGGCAGCACACCATGCTTTCTACGCAGATGCCGAACTTTCTCCTGTCCCTCCAGCCGCCACACACTCGCCAGCCGCCCGTCGGAGAAGCCCATACGCTTGGCCTCGCGCAGCACTTCGGTGGGAATCGACTCCATCGGATGCTTCTCCAGCTCCAGTTGCATGTCATTAATTTCTTTAAGCTGATACAGGAACCACGGGTCCATCGAAGTCGTCTTCGCGAGTTGCTTCACGGTGTGCCCTTGGCGCAAGGCGTACTGCACGTAGGCGAGCCGCTCCGGATGGGGCGTCACCAGCCGTTGGGTCAGGATCTTCGGCTCGATCTTGTCAGACCCCGTGCGCTTGCCGGTGTCGAGCGACCGAACGCCTTTCATCAACGCTTCCTTGAACGTGCGGCCGATGGCCATCACTTCGCCCACCGACTTCATCTGCACTCCAAGACTTTCATCGGCGCCAGGAAATTTTTCAAACTGCCACTTGGGAATTTTTACAACCACGTAATCGAGTGTCGGCTCGAAACAGGCCGGAGTCTTGC
>JBAVUV010000392.1:0-2560 GCA_049696955.1 Candidatus Sulfotelmatobacter sp.
GAGTAATTCATCGCGACATCAAACCGGGCAATATCTTCGTTACTCAATCGGGGCTGGTGAAAGTCCTCGATTTCGGGGTGGCGAAGCTGGTGGCTGAGGCCAATCAATCCGAGGCTACGACGTTGACCGAAACAAACACTATCACGGGCACACTGCCTTATATGTCGCCGGAACAATTGCGTGGTGAGAATCTCGACACTCGGTCTGATATCTACGCATTGGGGGTCGTGCTCTATGAGATTGCCACCGGGCAGCGCTTGTACAGTTCATCGCTGCATGCGCGGCTGGTTGATGAAATTCTGAATCGTCCTGCTTCTCCGCCGAGCAACGTCAATCGAAAGCTGTCGGCGAAAGCTGACGACATTATTCTCAAGTGTCTCGCCAAGGACCCGGAGGACCGATACCAAACTGCCAAAGAAATCGCGGTGGACTTGCGCCACTTGAGCGCACAGGCGACTAGCGGAACCGTCGCAGCCGGGACAAGCAGCGTACGAACAGGAAGGAAGCTCTTGTGGCCGCTAGCGGCGGCATTTACGGCAACACTTCTTGTCTTACTTCTTGTCAGCTTGAGTGGATCTCGCGCCCCAACAATCCCACTGGAGATGCAGCAGATTACCTTTACAGGCGACAAAAAAGATGGGGGGATGGTTACCGACGGCGCAAGGCTCTATTTTCAGAGCGATGGGCGCCCTGTCGAAATGTCCGTCACCGGGGGCGCGTTGCAACCGCTGCCGGTATCTGTCTCGGAAATGAAGATTTGGGACATCTCTCCTGATGCTTCCCAGTTGATGATGTTCAAGCCAGATGTGAACGACGAGTCGGCACGCGGCTCTATCTGGACCATTCCGGTGGTGGGTGGCTCGCCGCGAAGGCTGGGGAACCAGCTGGTGCGTGGCGCAAGTTGGTCACCGGATGGTCGTTCGCTCGTATATGGGGATTTGAACTCTGTTTTTGTCAGTGATGCGAATGGCGCGAATCCGAGAGAAATCTGGAATGCAACTCGTACGATTGCGGGTTGGCCTCGCTTTTCGCCCGACTCGAAGCGAATTCGCGTGTCAGTGGACGGACAAAAATCAGGCGACCCAACGCGGATTTTCGAAATGAACGCAGATGGCAGCAATGTTCACCCACTCTCGCTCGATTGGCCGTCCAACGCCGACCAACGGGATGGCCAGTGGACTCCCGACGGCCGGCATTTCCTATTTACCTCGAGCCGTGGCGAGTTCAGCAGTACTTACGAACTAATCTCTCCGACATGGTTCGCATTTTGGAAGAAAGCTTCGGCCGTACGCCTCACGCCGGAGCAAATGGATGTGGTGGCTATGACTCCGACCCGCGACAGCACCAGGCTGCTTGTCATCGGTAGAGTCGCGCAGGGATCGATGCAGGTTTACGATTCCAAGGAGCAGCGTTTCATTCCCTTCCTGAGCGGCCTGGCTGCCTCATGTTTCGTGATTTCTCCCGACCGCCAATGGATGGTTTACGCCGACTACCCCCGTCATTTCTTATGGCGCAGCAGACTTGACGGCAGCGAAAGGCTCCAGCTGACAGACATTCCAGCATGGATGCCGGAATGGTCCCCCGATAGCAAATGGGCTGTCTTTTCTAATTTCAAGGAAATCTACCGTGTCTCTATCGATGGCGGCATTCCCGAGCAACTCACTTCGGAAGGTAAATTCGAGGTCGCTCCCACCTGGTCTCCGGACGGGGCGTCTATCGAGTTCAATGATTTTCCGACTCCGGAACACTTCCCCGGTATCAAGGTTCTGAATCTCGCGAGCAAAAAAGTGTCGGTGTGGCCGGGCTCGGACGGTACTTATGTCCCTTCCTGGTCGCCAGACGGAAAATACATGGTGGCAATCGCAAACCCGCCAAAACGTATGGTCGTCTATTCACGAGAAACGAAAACCTGGAAAGTATTGAAACAATTTGGGGCTGACTGGGGCTTCTGGAGGTGGTCCGGCGATTCCAAGTCCATATTGATGGCAAAAGTGGCCCCTGAACCCGGCGAGCAACCGGGAATTTACCGGCTGAGTATTGCCGACGGTAAATGGGCTCCGGTCGCGACGTTTAATGGTTTAAGGGTCAGTTCGGATGCGGCTGAGAATCTTCTCTCGATTACGCCCGATGGGCGGGTCGCTATGATGAGCGACACCAGCGTCGTGCAAATCTATTCTCTGCGTTGGAATCCGCAGTAGGTTCTCCGGTCAGCCGTTGGTAATCGCAATATCCAGAAAGTTTCCTCTACGGTCGAGCAGTGCTTCGCAAGCACTGGAAAGAACGGGTGTCTTAGCCAGCACTTGTCCGAGATGATTGATAGGCTCGCTAAGGTCCCGGAAGACGTGAAAAAATCAGCCAGGGCCGAGATGAACTCCCATAAACTCGGGCAGCCTAAGGTGTTTTTTATCGGCGTTCATCCGCGTTCGTCGGGGCACCCGCTGGATTCGCCCCGGAAAGACTACGAGATGCGAAAAGGGTTTACGAGAAAACCAAAACCGGACGAGCCCGCGACGCCAGTCAAGAACTACATCACGCCGAGCGGGCTGCAGCGCCTCAAAGA
>JBAVUV010000393.1:0-16237 GCA_049696955.1 Candidatus Sulfotelmatobacter sp.
CATCCGAAGCGGGCGAGGCGCGCTCTTGAGATCATTGCACAACGGACCGGAGGGCTGGCGTTTTTTCCGAAGACGCTGGATGAGGTAGACGAGATCAGTCGCCAAGTGGCGCATGATATCCGGAACCAGTACACCATCGGATATAAGCCGACGAACCCCAAGGGCACGGGCGGCTTCCGGCAGATTCGGGTGGAAGCGAAGGCCAAGGGGCACGGGAAGATGTCGGTGCGCACCAAGAGCGGATACTACGCCGGCACGCAACTGGCGGGAGCGATGGGAAAATAAGCGTTCTAGCGGGCCGGGTCGAAGGGAATGACGATCTCTGCCGTTGTGCGCGAATGGCTGCTGCTATAGACCCAGCGCTTGACAGCGTTTGCGGCAACCTCGGCCAGGATTGGGTTTCCTCCCACTAGCTGCACGTTTTCCACGCTGCCCCTGGCGGAAATAGTTATTTTCAGGCGGACGGTTCCGCCGATGTTCAGCCGTCTTAGAATCTCCGGGTAATCCGGTTCGATGCGGGTGATTAGCCTTCTTTGGGAATTGTTCCCTCGTTCAGCGACGGCTAGAGTCTTCACACCTTCCGTATCCGTCCCCGAGTTCACGTATCCGATTGCGCCCCTCGTCCGAGCAACGTAGGCAACCACTTCGGCATCGGAGTTCAATTGCTTGGGCAGTGAGCCTCGGCCAGCGAATACCAGGGCGAGATAAAAGCTTTGCAAGTCGTCGTCCGTTCTTCCCATGTACTCTCGCAGGAAAGCTTCGTGGACCGATCCATCTTTTTCCAGAACTGGTTGGGCGTGAGACCCATCATCGAATGAACTCTTCTCCTCTAGAAAGATTCTCTCGATCTCGCCCTTTGAAATCACGTCTGTTTTTACGCTTGAATTGGCGATCACTTTGATCTCGCCCCCGAGGGCGCGAGGTGACACAAATGTCATCAGTCCGACGGCAACAAGGAGTTTTTTCGGACATTTCATAACATTCCCATTTGCTTCTTTGTTAGAAATCGACGCTGGTCTTGACGATCAAGGCGTTCGTATCGGGCTTAAAGCCGAGAGGGTTCACTTGCGGATAGAACCCATCGGGGTAGGTGCTGCTGCCATAGCCATCCATGAAGTGACCTTCCACTTTCACATTCCAGAACTTAGTCAAGTCGACCCGCGCAACGATGACTTTGTCGTAGATATGATTGCTGGGGAGGCTGGTATCGGTTTGGTTAGGGGACACTGCGGCGAGCGCGCCGCCAAAAACACTCGTTATGGTATAGCGCGAGTAGTAGAAGCCAGTGGCCAGGCGTTTTGAAATACGGTAAGCCCCGGAGACGTACCAGCCGCGTACGTCGGTTAGGTTCTCGAGGGCCAGAGTCTGGATAAGTTGATCGCGCACATAGCGGCGATATTCCGAGTCGATGCGCAGCTTGCCGCGCGTGTACTCGCCATAAAATTGATTGGCCCAGTCCGGCTTCGCACCTTCGGAGTATGGAATGAGCGCAGCATCCGGTTGGATGGGATTTCGAAACGTACCCTCACCCGTGATGTTCTCATTCATTCGCGAGGCTCCGATCATCAGACCGCTGAGCGGAGTTCTCCATCGTAGATCGCCGCCATACTGAAGGCCGCCAATGTGCGAGTAGTAGATGCCGAACTGCGCCGCGAGGTAGGGGTAGCCGCTATAGAGACTGTCATTGCGATGCCCGGCATAGGCCGTATAGAAGAGATCTCCGAGATTGCGAAGGAGGGAAACATTCCCGTAGATATCCCCGCCCACGTGAGCGATGGCTGCATCGCGCAGATCTGTAGGATAAACACTCTGCGGGAGAAGCGCGAAGAGACGGAGGAAATCCTCGTCCTGCGTGTCGTTGTACAGGCCGAGCACGGTTTTCACTTTGCCGCCGCGAACGCCCAACCAGGTCTTGAAACGATAGTCGGCGACGGCCCAATCGAGCGAAGGGTGGTATTGTCCGAGTTGCCCGAGGTTTCGGTCATAAACCTGTGCGCCAACGCGAAATCTGTCGGTCACTTGTGTGGAGGCGTTCAGGGCCATTTCGGTGAAGGCGGCGCTGCCCTGGCTCGTGTTCATGGTCAGCCAGTTATTGTCGTTGGTGTAAACGAACCCCTGCGATACGAAGCCATGGATTTGTACCGTCCGGTCAAGGAGTTTGAAGTCCTGGGCCTGCAGCGGGATTAGGACTATGCACAGACATGACCAGAGGAGGACGATCGCGGTTTTTCGTCGACGCACCAGGCCTCCCGGAGAAGTGGCAACAAGGTATTTAAATCGGCAAATCTGAAAAAAACTTGAGGGCGACATCCCCTCGCCGAGGATGCAGGCACGCAAAACGACGATTTAACCGATTAGGCTTCAACCGCTTGAAAAAGGACGGCCGGGCCGGCATTGACGATTCCGGAGGCTGGCCCTTACCCTGTAGCGTGCATCAGAAAACTTTTGAAGACTCTCACCTCGGCGTCGCCGACGACATTACGGATCTGGTCGGCGGAACTCCCATGCTGCGGCTCAAACGGCTGGTTCCCGCCGGCTCGGCTGACATCTTCGCAAAACTTGAATACCTGAATCCGGGCGGCAGCGTGAAGGACCGCGCAGCGATCGGAATCATCCGGCGAGCCGAGCAGGAAGGGAGGCTCGCTCCCGGAGGGACGATTGTGGAAGCGACGGCTGGAAATACCGGGATCGGGTTGGCGCTGATTGGAGTGAATCGCGGTTATAAAGTAAAGCTGTTTGTGCCAGAAAACTTCTCGCAGGAAAAAGTGATCATCATGCGTGCGCTGGGAGCGGAGGTGGATCGCACTCCGGATGAAGAGGGAATGACCGGGGCCATTCGGCGCGCTAAAGAAGTTGTTGCCAGCGATAAGACAGCTTTTATGGCGGGGCAGTTTGAGAACATGGCCAATCCTGATTACCACTACGAGACTACTGCCGTGGAAATATTCGAGCAGATGAACGGCAGAATCGATGCCGTGGTTTTAGGTTGCGGAACATGCGGTACTTTTACCGGAGTTGCGCGCTACATGAAACAGCACTTGCCAGGAGTGCTGGCGGTTGCTGTGACCACGCAAGGCTCGGTGCTTGGAGGGGGAGAGCCTGGACCACACAAGGTGGAAGGGATCGGAAATAACTTTATCCCTGAGACGTTTGATCCTGCCGTGTGCGACGAGGTGATTGCCGTGACGGACGAGGATGCGTTCGAGACAGTGAAGCAACTGGCGGCGCGGGAGGGTGTGCTGGCGGGGTCGAGCGGCGGAGCGGTGGTGTTTGCGGCTAGGCAAGTAGCCCGACGGCTGGGCTCCGGGAAGCGGGTGGCGACGATTATTCCGGATTCGGCGGAGCGGTATCTGTCGAAGAAGATTTTTGAGGGCGGGATTTAGGTAAGGCTTTATCGCAGCGGACGCTGGGGAAGTCCACAGAGATCGCAGAGAAGGCCGATTTTTCCTGGAAAGTATTCATGAAAAAGAATAGACGAGCTGGGTTTGCCACGCGCGCGATTCACGATGGGCAGGAGCCAGATCCTTTGACTGGCGCGGTCAACGTGCCCATTTATTTGAGTTCCACATATGTGCAGCAGGGGATCGGTGAGAACAAGGGGTATGAGTATTCGCGAGTTTCGAATCCCACGCGCGATCGTCTGGAAGAGAATCTGGCATCCCTGGAAGGTGGAGTAGCGGCACGAGTGTTTGGCAGCGGCATGGCGGCAATCAACGCGATTGCCAGCATGCTAAAGACCGGTGACCACGTGGTCTGCGGCAACGATTTATACGGGGGAACGCCTCGCCTGTTCAACCAGGTACTGACGAACTTCGGACTGGAGTTTTCCTACGTCGACACATCGGACGCCGAAAATGTAGAACGCGCGATCCGCAAGAACACGCGCATGGTTTATGTGGAAACGCCGACCAATCCCTTGATGCGCTTGAGCGATCTGACTGAGATCAGCAGGATTTGCCAGCGAAAAAAAGTTGAGCTGGTGGTCGATAACACTTTTATGTCGCCCTACTTTCAGCAGCCGCTGGCGCTGGGCGCGGATATGGTGGTGCATTCAACTACGAAGTTTCTCAACGGCCACAGTGACGGCCTCGGCGGAGTTGTGGTATGCAGCAGAACGGAGCAGGCGGAGAAGCTGGCGTTCCTGCAGAAATGTGCGGGAGCGATACTCTCCCCGTTTGAATGCTGGCTGGTGCTGCGCGGAGTGAAGACTTTGGCGGCGCGAATGGAAATCCATGACCGCAACGGGCGGGCGGTCGCGGATTTTCTGGCAAGGCATAAGAAAATCAAGAAAGTTTTTTATCCCGGATTGGCGGACCATCCGGAACACGAATTGGCGAAGCGCCAGATGAGCGGCTTCGGCGCGATGATTACGTTTGAGACCGGATCGCTTAAGAACGCCAATAAGATGTTGAAGAAACTGCGCGTGTGCTCCTTGGCAGAATCGCTGGGCGGAGTGGAAACGCTGATCTCACACCCAGCGACCATGACGCACGCTGCGCTGGGCGAAAAGGGCCGCAAAGCCATTGGTCTCACCGACGGTATGGTGCGGATTTCCGTGGGGATCGAAGACGTGCAAGATATTCTGGACGATCTGGATGTAGGGCTGGCTGCGATATAGAAGGTTTCGCCACGGATTTGCGCGGATCCGCACCGACAAACTATTCCTGAACTACTCTTCCGCGGCGACAGAATCGGCGATCCATTGCAGGTAGTTGGGTGATCCGTCTTCAATAGTCAGGCAGACGCACTCTGGCAGTTCGTACGAGTGCAACTCGGCTATCGCCTCGCGGACTTTTTCGAACGCATCGGCAGTAGTTTTGATTAACAAGAGCCACTCGCGAGCTTCTTCCACCTTGCCTTGCCAGCGATACACCGACGAAATCTGTGGGATGGTGTTCACGCAGGCGGCGATTCGGCGCGCTACCAGATGATGCGCGATCTTCTGGGCTTCTTCTTCCGAGCCAGCCGTGGTGAGGACGATTCGTTTGTCAGTCATACAAGATCAGCCTTCGGCAGTCAGCGATCAGCATTCAACCAACTCACGCGAGAGAGTAGCACCTTAAGCTTGGGGGCAGAAACGTGAAATATATTGGCGAACTAATCATGCGGGAGAAGATTGCGATTGGGGCGAAGAGAGCGCTGGGCTGGCGGGCGTGTTGCGCTGTGAGATGGTGGCGAAGCGCGGCAAGTCGTTGGCGAACAATTGAAAGCGCTATGTAACCAAGTTGGTTCCTGCTATCCGCAGCGGGAGAACTTCCACTTGACGCGCGAGGTGAAGGGAAGTTCACTGAGGAGTTGAAGTCTGGTCCGTTCAGAGTTCTGTGGAAGTTCTGTGGACACAAGGTCATCGAAGGTTCGCAAGGGCCGCTTGAACCTGATTTTCGAAGACGGCTCGTGGGTTTGCTGCCGGCCGTCCGGCACGGAGCCGGTAGTGCGCGTCTACTCGGAGTCGCGCGGCAGGCAGAGTTTGGAGAAGTTGAGTGGGGCAGCCAAGCAATGAATTTTCGAGTAAGAAACCTTACCAACATACGGCGATTTCCCAGTCCGCAGGATGGATTGCGCGCGGTGGCGGAGAGAGTGCCGCGGGCCGAAGCTCTGGCTGCGTCGTGGATGACGAAGCTGCGGCCTGTTTTTGCCCGGGTCCATGCTTTGCGAAGGCGGATCGCGACGATCACGGTCGCGGCGCTGGCTGGCTTGCTCTTTGTACACGTGATGTTGGGCGCGAATGGGATGGTGGTCTACAAACAGAAGCGGGCGGAATATGAATCACTGCAGAAGAGAATCGCGCTCGAGCAGAAGGAAAACCAACTCTATACAGAGCGGATACAGGGAATGAAGACCGACACGAAAGCCATTGAGAAAGAAGCCCGCGAGCAGTTGCACTATGCGCGTCCGGGGGAGTACGTGTATGTTCCTCCTGACCCCGCGAGGCCGGATCCGCCGGCAAATCACTCCGCTCACAGATGAGACTCCACGCGATTTGCCAAGCCCTGATTTGTGCGGGCTGTGAGAAGCTTCGTTTTGGGTTTGCGCTCTGAAAGCCTTACTATTACGGCATGCGTAGCTTTCTTTTTCTGGCACTTCTTGCCGTCTCCATTTTGATTGGTTCCTTAACTGCTCCGGCACAATCGGATCAGGCGCCCACGAACTCAACCGTTCCCGAGAAAGTGAACAAGGCGGCTAAGGCAAGTGAATCGAAGCCAGCAGACATCGCGGCTTCGAAACCTGAAGGAACGAAACACGACTACTCGCAGGAAGCCTTCGTCGTCGAGCAATATAAGTCCATCTATCGTTTCGAAAATGACGGCACCGGACGCAAGGAGACCATCGCTCGAATTCGCGTGCAGAGCGAAGCCGGAGTTCAGCAATGGGGTCAGATTCAAGTTGGATACAACTCCGCCAATGAACGGGTTGAAATTGCTTATGTCCGAGTAATCAAAGCCGACGGCAGTGTGGTGAAGGCGGGTGACGATGCGGTTCAGGATCTGAGCGCTCCGCTCGAGCAACAGGCTCCGGTTTACACCGACTACCGGCAGAAGCACATCACCGTCCCTGGCTTGCGTCCGGGGGAAGTGCTCGAATATGACATCGTCACGGTGATTCATACGGCCTTGGCTCCGGGCGAGTTCTGGGCTGACTATGACTTCGACAAGAACAACATTGATCTTGATGAAGAAGTAGAGGTTGACGTTCCGGCGAGCCGCGTCATCAAGCTAAAAAACAAGCCGGAGAGGAATCCGACAATTTCGGAAACTAACGGACGCCGCGTTTACCACTGGACCAGTTCACACTTGGAACGTGAAGACGACCAGAAAAATAAAGACAAAGACAAAGACAAGAGCAAGAAGAAAAAGAAGCATCCCGAAGACGAACGGCCCGATATCCAGTTGACCTCATTCGTCAGCTGGGAGCAGATCGGGCTTTGGTATGCGGGGCTGGAGAAAGACCGGCGCGCCCCATCGCCGGAGGTTCGCGCCAAAGCGGAAGAACTCACCAAGGGTCTGAATGACGATTTGGATAAAGTTCAGGCACTGTACGACTACGTGGCAAAGAATTTTCGTTATGTAAGCTTATCGCTGGGATTAGGGCGCTATCAACCGCATGCCTCCGGCGATGTGCTGCACAATCAATACGGCGACTGCAAAGACAAGCACACTTTGCTGGCATCGCTCCTCGAAGCGGAAGGAATGCATGCCTCTTCGGTGCTGATCAACTCCAGCCGCAAACTCGATCCCGATGTGCCTTCGCCCTCGCAGTTTGATCATGTCATTACCATGCTGCCGATGGGTAAGCAAGAAATCTGGATGGATACCACCAGCGAAGTGGCTCCATTCCGTTTGCTGGCCTACAGCCTGCGAAACAAACTGGCACTGGTCGTTCCCGCATCAGGCACGCCGCATCTGGAGCAAACTCTCGCCGACACTCCCATGCCCGACAGCGAGATTTCCGAAGTCGACGGAAAAATCAATGAGATTGGAAAACTTGAAGCCCACGTACATTACACATTTCGGGGCGATGAGGAACTGCTGCTGCGCTCGATCTTCCGGCGGGTTCCCCAGTCGCAATGGCAGCGGGTTGTCGAGAACGTAAACTCCGGCATGGGCGGCGATGTCACGAACCTCAAGATCAGCGACCCCGCCGCCACGCGCGAAGCTTTCACGATGTCTTACGATGTTTCCAAGCCGAACTTTCTCGACTGGTCAAAGAAGAAAGCAGATCTCATTTTGCCGCTTTGCCAGTTCAATCTGCCGGATCTCGGAGACGGCGATGACGACGCGGACTCCGAACCGCTGAAACTTGGGCCGAAGGCAGAGTACGTCTACAAAATAAAACTCGAACTCCCCGCCAAATATACGGCGCGCGCGCCGTTGCCTTTTTCGCTAAAGCGCGATTACGCAGAATATCAAGCGACTTACAAGCTGCAGGCTACAACTTTCACCGCCGACCGAACGCTCACTTTGCGCCAGGACGAACTGCCGGCGCCGCGGGCTGAGGACTATGAATCCTTCCGCCATGCTGTCAGTTCTGACCTGGGCCAATTTCTTTCGCTCGAGAACACGGTAGCCGGCTCACCTGCGCCCCCAGCTGACATGAAAGCCGACGATCTGGTGGAAAGCGGGCGAGCGGCTATCGCCAGCAACAATCTGCCGTTGGCGGTCACGCTGCTCAAACGGGCTACGGAAGTCGACGCGAAAAATAAATATGCGTGGAACATGCTCGCCGCGGCCTACATGGGCATGCGCCAGAATGATGACGCCATCGCCGCGCTGAAGAAGCAAATTGAAATCAATCCCTACGACGAGTACGCCTACAATGCTCTTGGCCGCGCCTATTGGCAGGAACGTAAATACGACGATGCTGCTACAGCGTTCAACAAGCAGATCGAGATCAATCCCCTCGACAAGTTCGCCCATGCTGGATTGGGATCGATGTATTCCGAGTGGAAGAAGTACGACCTGGCAGCGGCTGAATTGGAGAAAGCCACGTCGCTCACGCCGGACAATCCAGAGCTGCAGGTCAGTCTCGGCGATGCTTATTTAAATCTTGGACAGGACGATAAAGCTCTGGCGACGTTCGATCACGCAGTCGAGCTTTCCGCCACCCCGCTGGTCTGGAACAACATTGCCTATCAGCTCTCGCTGAAGAAATCCCATCTCGACCGTGCGCAACAATACGCGGAGTCGGCGGTGTCAGCCACTACGGCTGCGTTGCGTAACTTGTCGCTCGACCGGCTCACGCAGCAGGATTTGCCGTTGGTTCCATCGCTCATCGCCTACTGGGACACGCTGGGTTGGGTATATTTCAGCAAAGGCAATCTCGACATGGCGGAAAAATACGTCGCAGCGGCATGGGGATTGGGCCAACATGGAGAGGTCGGCGACCACCTCGGCCAGATCTACGAGAAAGAAGGGAAGAAAGATCGCGCGCTGCAGACCTATGAGCTCGCGGTGACGGGACTGCGCCCGATTCCGGAGACGCAGGAAAGAATCGCGGCACTGGTCAAGGCCGACTCCAAGCTCGGTGGTGTTGCGACAGACAAAGCTAGTTTGCAATCGCTGCGCACCATCGACATGGGCAAAGCAAAAGAAACGGGAAGCGCCGACTTCTTTGTCCTGCTAAGCGGCGGCGCAGGCACTCCGGCGAAAGCCGAGGCGGTGAGATTCGTCAGCGGAGACGAGAAGCTTAAAGTTTTCACCGAAGCCCTCCGCACCGCTGAATACCGGCTATCATTTCCGGACGACACCCCGCTGAAAATTCTACGGCGCGGGATTCTCTCGTGTTCGACGGCGACAGGGAACTGCATGTTTGTGCTTATGTTGCCCGATGATGTCAGGACGGTGGACTGAGAAAGAAGCCCAACGCGAGATCGTCCGCCGAAGTGACCCAAACACCTATCACTTTGTGTTGAGGCCCTCTAAGAACGTCCAGAACTCCTTGTTAGTTCGGTAGGGGAGGAATGAATCATCGGTGGTCGGGTCTGGCATTCTTTCACCTGGAATCACGTTGGCTTTCCGGGCGAATGCCTTCTGCAGATTGATTCTTGCGCCTGTCAGGTTTTTCTCTTCAGCATCTGCGCACGCAAGGTTGTAATAATATATTGGATAATCGGGATCTTCTGCCGTCGCCCTTTCGAAAATAGCGCGCGCTTTCGGTATGTCTCCGGACATCCCGTACGACATCCCAGCCTGGTCGGTCACGACTCGTCTCATCGTTCTAGCGCTGGCGGCGGGACTGTCGCCCACTTTGGATAGGGCCATCTCAAACACCGGAGCTGCCGCCTTATACATGTGCGCCTGGTAGAGAATCTGCGCATAGAGCAACACATCATCGAATTTCGGAACGTAGCTCCCATCGAGCTGGTAAGTGGCAAGAATCTTCTTCAAATTTCCATCTTCAGGACTGATAGGGGTATTGCCGTAAAACTCGATATCGCCGCAGATGTCACCAGTCGCCACGAACCCGCGTACCATGTAGACCGGCTTGCCGCTGGCGTCCTGCACTGTATAGGTCACGACGGAAACAGGCAAAGTGCCAGACGGGGCGATCTCCGAGGTCTGAAGAATTTTCAATGTGGGACTGTCCCTTTTTTCTGGCTCGAGAGCGCTGTCTCGGCATTTCGAACCGGTGAGCGATGCCTGTTCGGGAACAAGGAATAAAAAAGCCAGAAGTGTAAGACGACCCGATTCATTCCTGGCGCGAATTCCAATCTCACGCCCGTCGGGTTTGGCCGAAGATTGAATAATCTTAAACCCGTCCGCTGACCAACGCAGCTGGCCCTGGTGATTCGGCAATGCAAGTTTGAAGTCGCCATCGGCTTTGGCCTGTGCAAGCGAGAAGGCGACGAGTGCCAGTGCTGTTGAGAGTACGCCGAACCTTGTCATGCCCGGCAGTTTACTATCTGCCTCAAAAATCGGGAAGATGACGCATCTTCGCAAGAAACTCGCCGAATCTGGCTCATCGAGAATTATTGGCTGCGTGTTATCCCGGGATTCTTGTACCACTCCGTTGCCCGTTCATATGCATAAGCAAGTCGCAGCACCAGATCCTCCCGCCAACGCAATCCTGCGATCTGCAATCCGATGGGTAGCCCGCTTTTCGCAAAGCCGCAAGGCACCGAGATTGCTGGCAGCCCCCACACATTGAACGGACGAGTGTTGCGCAGCAGAATAAGTTCAGCCGGACGAAGCGCCGCCGGATCTTTTTTAAGTTCGGTGATTGCGGGCGCCGGGATGGGCGTCGTGGGGGTGAGCAGCAAATCGACATTGGCGAAGATGGCTTGAACGCGGCGGCGTTCGTGGTCGAGTTCGTACCGGCGTTGAATATACTCCGCGGCTGAAATCTCCGAGCCGCTGCGGATGCGCCCCAGAGTCTCAGGCTGGTAGAGTTCTGGCGTGCGCGCGATATTTTCGCAATGGTGGGCATAAGATTCCGCGGCTTGAACGGTGCGGTCGGTAGGCAAGTCGAGGTGCACGTCACTGATTTCTGCTACGAGCGTTCCGATCACAGCGATGGCTTGGTCCACAGCTTCGCGAACTTCGGCATCAAGGTCGTCATAGAAATGTGCGCGCGGAATACCAATGCGAAGAGTCTTGGTGTTTTCGCCCAGTCCGCCAACATAATCAGATACCGGAACGTCTACGCTGTGTATGTCGAGCGGATCGTATCCCGCAATAGCCTGCAAAACAATTGCAGCATCGGCAACAGTAGCGGCCAAGGGACCGACGTGATCGAGCGACCAAGAAAGCGGAATCACGCCTCGCGCCGAGACGCGTCCATAGGATGGCTTGATGCCGACGCATCCACAGAGCGCCGCCGGTTCGCGAATCGAGCCCGCTGTATCAGTCCCGATCGCCGCATAGCATAAACCCGCGGCGATAGCGGCGGCCGATCCTCCGGACGAGCCTCCGGCGGTGTGCGCCGTATTCCACGGATTGTGAACGTCGCCGAAGAAACTGACCAGTGAGCTGCCGCCATACGCGAACTCGTGCAGATTATTCTTCCCTAGAATCACCGCGCCAGCCTGCCGCAAGCGCCGTACCACTTCCGCATCTTCGTTTGGCACGCGATTCTGATAAAGCTTGCTGGCTGCGGTGGTTCGCGTGCCTGCCGTGTCGATCAGATCTTTTAGTGCAATCGGAATCCCGTGCAGCGGTCCGCGCCATTCGCCGCGAGAGATTTCTTTTTCCGCCTTACGCGCCTCTTCTAGCGCGGATTCCGCGGTCACCGTGATAAACGCATTCAACGTCGGATTAAGTTTCTCAATACGGTCCAGGCAATCGCGCGTCAGATCCAGCGGAGAAACTTCTTTGCGGCGCAGACGTGGGGAGAGTTCGACGATCGTGTCCGGGAGGAGCATTGGCGTTGATTGAGCTTCATTGTAGTGGACAACTCCAAAGGCGAAATGAACCACAAAGGACACCAAGTTCCACGAAGGTCGATCTACTTTTGATTTCCTTCGTGTAACTTCGTGCCCTTCGTGGTTGATATTTGATAATTCAGATTTCAAAATAGGCAACCCGGGAAGAAGGCCTATAATCAAAAGTCGTTCCCTCGGAAACCGGAGGCAACCATGGCGGAGTTGACGAGCATTGTTTTAGAGACGTCAGTGCAGACGCCGGTCGCAACCCACGGTTTCTTTATCGACGGCCATTGGGCGGACGACGGCGACGTGGTCGAAGTCCGATCGCCCTTCGATGGCACCGTCGTAGGGCGTGTCACTCAGGCGCGGCGCGAACATGCCGAGGCGGCGATTGCGGCTGCAGTCAAGGCTTTCGGTACCACCCGCCGCCTGCCGGCCTTCGAGCGCCAGCGGGTGCTTCGGCGAGTGGCGCAGGCTATTGCCGAGCGCCGGGAAGAATTTTCCCGCACTATTGTTCAGGAAGCCGGGAAGCCGATCAAGGCCGCGCGCACCGAGGTGGACCGCGCCATTTTTATTTTCAATGTCGCCGCAGAAGAGGCTACGCGCATTTACGGCGAGTATCTTCCCCTCGACTGGCAAGAGTTTACCGCTGGCCGCTGGGGCATCGTGAAGCGCTATCCGCTCGGCCCGATTGCGGGGATTACACCGTTTAATTTTCCGCTGCATTTGGTAGCGCACAAAGTAGCGCCAGCGATTGCCGCTGGCTGTCCCATGGTGCTGAAGCCGGCGCCGCAAACTCCGCTGTCTTCGTTATTGCTGGCAGAGTGCGTTCAACAGGCGGGTTGGCCCGATGGAGGACTGAACGTTTTGCCGCTTTCCAACGAAGATGCCGGCCTGCTGGTCACCGACGAGCGCATCAAGCTGATCAGCTTTACTGGCAGCGTTCCTGTGGGTTGGGACATCAAGCGGCGCGCGGGCAAGAAGAAGGTCGCGCTCGAGCTCGGCGGTAACGCTGGCGCCATTGTGCATAGCGACGCCGACGTAGCCTATGCGGCCGACCGCTGTGTCACAGGAGGCTTCGCTTACGCTGGGCAGACCTGCATCTCGGTGCAGCGGATTCTGGTGGAGCAATCGGTCTACGGAAAGTTCACCGATTTATTGGTCGAGGGTGTGAAAAAACTGAAGACCGGCGATCCTATGGAAGAATCGACCGACATTGGCCCGCTGATTCGCGAGAGCGACGCGGTACGGGTTACGAACTGGGTGGAAGAGGCGGTTCGCTCCGGCGCCCGGCTGCTATGTGGTGGTGGGCGCAAGGGGTCGATCGTCGAGCCAACGGTTCTGACTGGCACCAAGCCCGACATGAAGGTGAACTGTCAGGAAATTTTTGGTCCGGTCGTGACGGTGGAACCGTACCAAAATTTTGACGAAGCGCTGAGGCGCATCAATAACTCCAATTATGGTCTGCAGGCCGGGCTGTTCACGCGCGACGTAAAGCTTCTGTTTCAGGCTTACGACGAATTGGAAGTTGGAGCGCTTATCGCGGGAGATATTCCGTCCTTTCGCATCGACCAAATGCCTTACGGTGGCGTGAAGGATTCGGGGCTAGGACGAGAGGGACTGCGTTATGCGATCGAGGAAATGACCGAACCTAAGCTCCTGGTCATGAACGTGCGCTGAGTCAAACTGGACTGGCGGCAAAGAACGCTTTTTGCGCCGAAGTCAATTTGAGACATGATTCTCGAATTTCTTTTGTGAACCACGCGACAAGTTCCCTCGAAGTATTTATAATTTCCAGTTCTTTCTAGCTGACGCAAAAAGAAATCTTTGGGAAATCTCTTTTGCGTTGTAACCATAAGCTTCCATTCGTATCCAGTGTTATGGGACCTGCTGGGTTTCATTCGTATTCATAGAAATCGTACGTAAGCATGCCTCAGATCTTTCATCGCAGTGCGAACACCCTGTCCCGGGCCACGATTTTCGGCGCGGTCTTTGTGATTGCTGTGCTCGGTTTGGTGGGGTATGAGATTCAGGGCTCACCTTATGTCACGTATGCCGGAGTGCGAAAGCCGCAGCCGGTACCTTTCAGCCATCAGCACCACGTTGCCGGGCTCGGTATCGACTGCCGCTACTGCCACACTTCGGTAGAGACTTCCAGCTTCGCGGGTATTCCTCCCACTAAAACGTGCATGAACTGTCACTCCCAGATCTGGACGAACGCTCAGCTGCTGGAGCCGGTTCGCGCCAGCTATCGTTCCGGCCAGTCGCTGCAGTGGACGCGAGTAAACCAGCTCCCCGACTTCGTGTATTTCAACCACAGCGTGCACGTGACCAAGGGAGTGGGGTGCAACACCTGCCATGGTCCGGTCGACCAGATGCCGCTGATGTACCAGCAGGAATCGTTGCAGATGGAGTGGTGTTTGAGCTGCCATCGTCAGCCGCAGAATAATCTGCGTCCGCGGGATCAGGTTTTCAATATGCGTTACCAGCCGCCAACGAGCGCGCATGCAGTGGTGGTGGATGGACAAAGTTATACGGATCAAAACGATTTAGGCATGGCGCTGGTGAAAAAATACAATGTCCGCAGCGTGGCGGACATCACGAGTTGCAACACTTGTCACAGATGAGAAAGATGAATCAAGCCACTTGTCATCCTAAGCGAAGCAAATTCGGAGTCGAAGGACCCCGCAGCGGCGTCCGTCTTCTCTATGGATGCAAGGCGTTCTCACTGAGACGTCGGCATCATCGTGAGAATGCCCCGCAGCGTTGTGGCAGCCGCGGGTACTACAGAGGTCCTTCGACTGCGCGAGACTTCGCTCCGCGAACTCTCGCTACGCTCAGGATGACAGTCTTAAGTGTGAAGTGTAACCAATGAAGAGTGAAGAACAGAACGGCGGCGCAAAGCGCGAAGATGTTTGCCCCAGCAAGAGAGGCAAGCTGAAGCTGGATTCCGTCCGCGAGCGAATCGAAGCGGCCATCGCGCACGATGCCGCCGAAAAAACTGGTCCGGAATATTGGCGCAGCCTGGAAGAACTTGCCGGAAGTGCTGCGTTTCAGGAAGCGCTGCACCGCGAATTTCCCAAGGGCGCATCGGAGTGGGTTGATTCCGTTTCGCGCCGCGGATTTCTTAAGGTGATGGGCGCTTCCATGGCGCTGGCGGGAATGACTGGCTGCGTGAAGCTTCCGCTGGAGCCTATTGTTCCTTACGTCCGTCAGCCGGAAGAAGTGGTTCCCGGCCGTCCCATGTTTTATGCGACGGCGATGACGCTTGGTGGCTACGCCAACCCGCTGTTGGTGGAAAGCCATCTCGGGCGTCCGACCAAGATTGAAGGCAACGATCAGCATCCGGCCTCGCTCGGCGGTACGGATATTTTTGCCCAGGCGTCGATACTCGGCATGTACGACCCCGATCGCTCGCAGAGCGTAGTGTCGCTGGGCGATCAGCAATCATGGCAGGCGTTCGTTAGCGCAATCCGTGGGCCGCTAAGTGCGCAGAAAGCGCTCAAGGGCGCAGGCGTTCGCATTCTTACGACGACTATCTCGTCGCCTACGCTGGCGGATCAGCTCAACAATTTTCTGAAGATTTATCCCGAAGCGAAGTGGCATGTGTATGAGCCGGTGAATCGTGACAACGTGCTCGAAGGCGCAAAGCTGGCCTTCGGCCAGCCGGTCGAGACGCGCTACGACTTCTCGAAAGCTGATGTGATCGTCTCCCTCGACGCCGATTTTCTCTATGCGGGATTTCCTGGCAACGTTCGCTACATCCGCTACTTCGCCAAGCGCCGCGATCCTGATGGCAATATGAACCGGCTGTATATGGTCGAGAGCACCCCGACCACAACCGGGGCTAAGGCGGATCACAGGTTGCCGATGCGTTCGGCAGAGATTGAAGCATTCGCTCGAGCGCTGGAATCGGGTGGCCAAGGGGTTAGCGTCCCCCCTGAAACTGCGAAGTTTTTATCCGCCGTAGTTGCGGACTTGAAAGCTCACGACGGATCGAGCGTAGTTATCGCCGGCGAACACCAGAGCCCCGCAGTTCACGCCCTGGCTCATGCGATGAATGCAAAGCTGGGCAACGTCGGCAAAACCGTTTTCTACACTGACCCCGTGGATGCGAATCCGGTAAATCAAAACGAATCTATCAAGGATCTCGTTTCCGACATTAGCGCTGGCAAGGTGGATTTGCTCGTGATAATCGGCGGCAATCCAGCATACGACGCGCCCGTTGACTTGGAATTCGCCAAACTGCTCAAGAGCGACAAGGCTCCGTTACGAGTGCATCTCGGACTCTACCAAGACGAGACCGCGGAACTCTGTCAGTGGCACATCAATCAGGCGCACGAGCTTGAATCCTGGGGCGACGCCCGCGCTTACGAC
>JBAVUV010000394.1:0-2301 GCA_049696955.1 Candidatus Sulfotelmatobacter sp.
GTGTAATGTCCTCATTCGACCCACACTTGCTTGTCCAATTACCATCTCGGAGTTGCCGAGCCATATGGGTTGGTATCCAGTCTGTAAAGTCGTGTAGTTTTACTGGAACTGGTTTCTTCGTACGTGAACCATGGATCGCAAAAAGCACAACTTTATCGTAGCCGAATTCTATGTGAGAATTGGCGCATCTCACATACCCTAAGCAGTGAAATGCCGAGACGAAACCAGGAACGTCAACAGAGCGCCGTACGCATCGTGGCCAGTGACCTCTATAGGTCCCAGTGGAAGGCCACCAGAATTTGTGATGTACGTCTTGGGCCGCCCAAGCTATGCAGTTATAGGTTCCGTCTACGAGGGGCCCGCCAGTGTACGGAGAGAAATTATTCTCGTCATACCCAGAAGCCCTGAGCTTGGAGAAGCTACGTTCTAGGTGCAAAAGTGGCGGCACGCACACGCTATCCGATACGAGTTTTGTACTTGTATTTACCCCACCGTACCCAAGCGTCAATCATTCGTTTGCTATTGCCAGAATCGCTCGGATCGAACGGGTGAACCCCGGTAATTTCCTCCAACGCTGGAAGCCAGAATCGCCTGTTGCGTTGCAAATCATTTATAAGAAATGGGACTACTCGCCATTTCATGTCCACAATCTCTCGATATTTAGGATGCCCAATCATTGCAGTGAGCGAAGACATGTTGCTTACATCTTCTTCCCATTCGTCTGCTAATTTGTTGAAGTGTGCCTCCACTTCTTCTTCTGTTGTCGGCTCACATGACTCAACTTCTTCGGGCCATTGCCAAATATCAGTAAGCAGCAACGCAGCGCCCCGCTTTCCGCACCAGCCATAATCGGGCGTTAGTACAGCGTGGCGTCGCCACTCCATCGTACTTGCAGCAGTAGTTCCATCCCACTCACGCATAAAAATTGCCTATTCCTTCTGAGGAGGAATACCAAATAATCTGACGTTCCTACCGAGAGCTGACTGTAGGGATCGCGCCTTAGCTTCCGCTCGGTCAATCATCTTCCTGAGTGCTTGCAAATCTTCCGCGTCCATGGCCACGTAAAATTCCCCATGATCGTCGCTGCTACCTTGTTCGTGAAAAGCGAGTTTCAGCGTGTGCATAGCAATCATGGCCTTCGGACCATCTTCCACGTTAGACCCGAATATTGGTCGCAGATCTGTCAAGATACGCGCATGACAAAAGGTTCGTTCGTCTTCTGTCACCAAATCTTGAGCCTTGGCGACAAGTGCAAAAATTTCTGCGTTGAGAAGAGTCAGCAGCTTTCCGGCGAAGTCTGCTCGCTCTGAGGGCGCTAATCGATACTCAGGGTTGTCCAAACTTTCCATCGCATCGCAAACACTGTCCACGAACTCCTCAACGGCAACATCTCGCTGTGACTTTATCTCGTACAGAGTGATGAGAAGCTCAAGAATCTTTGTGAAATTGGCGATCTCCAGCCGTGCAGATGCGTTTCTTACGGCAACCATCGCTGCTCCCGGGTCACTCGGCAGTTCTAGCTCTGCACCCGAATTGCGAGGTTGTGCAGATGCGACTTGATCCATAACGGCTCTGATCCGTTGTGCGTCTTCTTCAGACAGAGACCGAATGGATGACAGAGTAGGACGATAGCGCTCAGGGATGTTTAGCTTGGCCAACGTTTAATATCCTCGCATCTCTTGAACTGAGCGTGGGATCGGAGTTTGTACTCCGAGAAAAAATAGCACAAGCATCTGTGCAAAACCTGTGGATGCTAGTGCAAACAAAGGTTCCTAAATGCTTGCATACTCAATAGTTTAGCATACGGAAAAAAAGAATCATAATAGGGACTTGACAATGGGGATTTGCACAGATAGAGGTGCATGAGATTTGAGGTACGTCCGGTCGAGTATAATCAGCGCATGAAACCTCTACCCCCACCCGATGTTCCCGGCAAGACTGAGTTTGAGAGGTTCGACAACGCGATGCGGCAGGTTCTTAGCGTATCGAAAGAAGAATTGCTTAAGCGGGAACAGAGAGAAAAGAAACAACGCCAAGATAAGAAGAGATCGAAGAAGTAGTGTAAAATACCTTTGCGAGAATACTGAACCCTTCCAACCGCACGGCTCTCAAAGTGCTAGGAACACTTTCTTGAGCTTGGTTGCAGCCCTCCATATATGTATATCTGACGGAGGAAGCAAATGCAACTGTCCAGAATACTGCCAATCCTTGCTCTTTCTATCTCTGCTCTTGCTCAAGAACCTTCGAAACCTCGAATCGCCGACATATCGGCGGTACCTTCAGATCATCCCGTCAATGCAC
>JBAVUV010000395.1:0-3373 GCA_049696955.1 Candidatus Sulfotelmatobacter sp.
CAGCAATGCTGTGCAGGCGAGCTTGAGCTGCGCGGATGTCGTCGAGAGTGACAGCGGGAACCATTTAACTAGTTGCGTTGTTTTCGTCCTGAAAGGTCATGAGCAGTCAAAGCTGCGAAATCCACGACTTCTAAATCTCAAGAATCACCGGCATGATTAACGGACGCTTCTGCGTCTGCTTGGAAATATAGCGTTTCAGGTCGGCGCGAATTTTTTCTTTGATCACACCGTAGTCGGCCTTTTCTTCTTCGCTGGAATGCGCCAATGTATCTTCGACAATGCGCCGGGCTCCATCCAGCAAGCCGTTATCGCCGGGATTGAAGCCTCGCGTGACAATTTCAGGTGCGGTCTCCACTCGCCCCGTCAGCTTGTTGATGGCGATGATAGGCAGGACGATACCGTCTTCGCTCAAGTGCCGGCGGTCCTTGATAATTAAATCCTCCACTACGTCAGTGCGCGAGCCGGAATCGATGCAGACGCGGCCCACATTCACCTTGCCGGCTTTGCGCGCGCTATGTTCGTCGAATTCGAGAACGTCGCCACTCTCGATCAGCATGACCTTGCCAACCGAGCTATGCATCGCGCCGGCCATCTCCGCGTGCAGCTTTAACTGCCGGTACTCGCCGTGGACGGGAATAAAATACTTCGGCTTCACTAGATTGATGATCAGCTTGAGCTCATCCTGACTGGCGTGGCCACTGACGTGAATTGGCGGGGAGCTGCCGTCTTCGTAGATAACGTGGGCTTCGCGGCGGAACAAGTGATCGATCATGCGATAGATCGTCTTCTCATTGCCGGGAATAATGCGCGAGGAGAGCACGACGGTGTCGCCCTTTTCAATTTTGGCGTGTTTATGATTGTCGACGGCGGCGCGAGACAGGGCGGACATAGGCTCGCCCTGAGTGCCGCTGATCATCACGCAAACTTTTTCCGGGGGAAAGTTCTTCATCTCGCCGGGATTGATGACGAGGCCTTCGGGAATTTGCAGGTAGCCGAGATCCTCAGCGATCTCGGCGGAATTATTCATCGAACGGCCGATGAACGCCACTTTGCGTCCATGCTGATGAGCCAACTCAACCGCCAACCGGATGCGGTGAATAGACGAGGAAAAACAGGAGATGAAAAGGCGGCGTTGGGTGTGCGCGAATACTTCGTCGAACTTCCGGCGCACCGCTCGCTCGCTGGGTGTGTATCCCTTGCGCTCAACGTTGGTCGAATCCTGAAACAGCGCCAGCACGCCTTGTTTCCCATATTCGGCAAAGGAGTGCAGGTCGAAAAGGTGATTGTCTGTAGGTGTGGGATCGACCTTGAAATCGCCGGTGTGGACGATGACGCCGAGGGGCGTGTGAATCGCGAGCGCGACACAATCCACCAGACTATGGGTTACGCGGATAGGGTGAACGGTAAATGCGCCGGCCTTGAAGCGCTCTCCGGCGCGCATTTCGCGCAGGTCAGCGTCCTCGAGTAGTCCATGCTCGTCGAGTTTGTCCTCAACGTAGGCTAAGGTGAATTCTGTCCCCCAGACAGGAACGTTCAGTTCGGAGAGAATCCAGGGCAGCGCGCCGATGTGATCTTCATGGCCGTGGGTGAGAATGATGCCGCGGACCCGGTGACGATTCTCGGTGAGGTAAGAAATGTCTGGAACGACAATGTCCACGCCGAGCAATTCAGCTTCGGGGAACATCAGTCCGGCATCGATCACAATAATATCGTCGCCCCAACGGACGGCCATGCAGTTCATACCGAACTCGCCCAGGCCCCCTAAGGGGATGACTTGCAGTTTTCCAATTGGCATGGAGTACTCTTGATGCTAGCAGAGTGTGTCAGGTAGCGTACAGAGCGATTCCTCCATTCCTACCCGATGGCGGATGGAATTCGCTTGTTTTCTGAGCTAAGGTTAGATCCATGGCCGTGGTGGAATCCAAATCGTGGCTGCGCCTGCGCGTCGAGAAAGCCGTCGTGAAGGGCCTGACGCGGGCCTATTCAACAGTGCAAGTAGATCCGCAAAAATTTTTGTTGCAGTTGCGCACGGCTTACCGGCTGCCGGTCAGCGGCTATCACGGGGTGTATTCACTTGAAGTGGGCGAACTCGACATGGTGGCGGAGGACATTATTCGCGGCGGAATGAAGCTTGCCGCGGCGGAGGGAGCCGGCTTTGGCTTGGGCGGGTTGATCACCATCATTCCTGATCTTGGCATCCTTTCCGCCATCACCATGCGCACGATTCAGAAGCTCAGCCTGGTTTACGGCTTTCAGTTCAATACGGACAACGAAATTGCCGAGTTGTGGATTGCCGCCGCCAGCGCGGCCGGAGTCGATATCAGCCGTGAATTAGTTGAGAAAGAATTCGTCAATAAATTTGTCCCGCGGGTGATTCAGCGGATTGCCGCCCGCGCCAGCGCAGAGGTTGTGGAGAAATGGGCGGGACGCATGATCCCACTGGTTAGTTCCGCATTGGGTGCGGGTCTGAATTACTGGTTTGTGCGCGCCTGGGGCGAGCGCGCCAAGGCTCACTTCCGGGGGCGATATCTTCTGGTTCGTCAGCAATCCGAGCGGCAAATGTCGATCCCGACGACGCCGAGGATGTTGGAGCCGCATACTCTTGAACACGGTGTGGTACAAAAAGAAGAATGAGCAAGTTTCGCTGCGCTGCCATCCTGTTCGATCTTGACGGAGTTCTCGTCGATTCCACGGGCTCAGTCGATCGGCAATGGAGAGCGTGGGCGCGCGAGCAGGGAATCGACGAAGAGAGCGTGATCGCCATAGCTCATGGTGTTCGTTCCGTCGAAGTGATTCGAGCCGTCGCTCCCCACCTTGACGCCCAAGCGGAAGCTCGAAGGTTGGAAAACCGCGAGGCCTCGGACCGTGGCATTATTGTGATGCCCGGGGCAATCGATCTCATCCGGTCAATTCCAGAGAATAAATGGGGCGTAGTGACATCTGGCGCGCGCCAGCTAGCCAGCGCGCGGCTGAAGCTTGCCGGAGTGCCGTTTCCGAAAGTGATGGTCACCGCGGACGATGTGGTCAACGGAAAGCCGCACCCGGAGCCGTATCTGAAGGGTGCCGAGTTGTTGGGAGCGAATCGCGCTGAGTGTTTAGTAATTGAAGACGCTCCCGCTGGAATCCGCGCGGCGCATGCGGGTGGGATGAAAGCGATTGGGTTGACCAGCACTTATCCTGCGGCAGCACTGAGTGAGGCTGACTGGGTGATACAGAAATTGACGCAAATTCAGGTTAGTGTCGACGGAGCAGGGGAACTCGCCGTTAATGTTACGTAGAATGCGCCGGGCGTGCTTTTTCGATCTTAGCGTCGTCTCAGCGCAGCCAGTCTTCCAGTTCGATTCCCCGGTCGGTCTTCTCGTCGCGGTATTTA
>JBAVUV010000396.1:0-2564 GCA_049696955.1 Candidatus Sulfotelmatobacter sp.
GTTGGCGGCGTTCGATCCTGAACCCTGACAGGAGGCTAGCACCCACATAATTGCCGATACGGCGGCCCATGCAGCCAATTGCTGCCAGCGACTGTTGCGGACATTCATGGCAGGTTCCTCGTTCCCACAGCTTCCTTCAGTTGTTCCAGAGCGGTCATATAAGAGGCCAGAACCTGGCGATAAGCTAACTGAATGGATCGGTAACTGCGCTCGGCGTCGAGAAAGTCTAAAAGGCTGGCGGCACCGCGCTTATACGCATATTCGCTGATGTCGCGCGAGTCCTGCGCCTGCTTGAGGTACCCGGAAGTATAGAGTTGCACCACTTCGTCATTGCTCCTGACCGCCTCATAGGCATTGGCAACATCTGAAAGGACCGTATCGCTGGCCGCTTGCTGCTGCTCTTGCGCCTGTGTGAGCACGTAACCAGTGCGTGCGATCTCACCTTGATTTCGATTGAAGATGGGCAACTCAAAATTCGCGAAGATCGAAACCGTATTCTCACCAGAAACGTGCGTGAAGTCGTAGGTGCCGTTCACGTCCACTTTGGCGTTCGCTTTTGCCAGGAGGATTTGGCTCTGTGCTGCCGTTATCCCTAGTTCCGCGGCGCGAAAGTCGGGACGCTCACGCATCGCTTTCATCTGCAAGTCTTCCAGGTTCACCTTGAGCGGCTGATACGCCAGATCGCCAATTACGTCAAAATCGGCTGGTACCGCGTTGTAGCCCAAAAACTCACGAAGCCCGACCAGCGCCTGCACCTTCGCCAGACGGGCAGACGACACGTCAGTCTGAAACTGCAGAAGCTGCAGCTTGATCTTAAGATAATCGCCCTCCCCGATATAGCCCGCCTTAAGTTGTGCGTCGCTAATATCGACCGTCTGCTGGAAGCCCTTTAGGTCTTGAAGAGCAAACTGAAGAGTGGATTCCGCCAGTAAAACGCTGACGAACTGCTGGCCTACGTTGAAAGCCAGCGTTCGTTCGGCGTCGGTGACCTGGGCACGAGTGACGGCAGTTTGATCACGAGCGGCCTGCAGGCGCCGTTGCCGCTTGTGACCACGTTCGAACAGGTACCCGATCCCAAGATCGAACTGCTGAGTCTCGTTCAGATTTTCCTCGGAAAAATCTTGCGGACTGAAAAATGGGACGAACTGGCTATCAGCCCCGAAAGTCGGATTGGGGCGCAGGTTCGCCGTAATCTCTTGCGCCTGGTTTTGAAGAATGAGAGTTCGGGTGGCTTTTATGGAATGGTTGTGTGCCAGCGCCAGATCAATGGCCTGATCAAGGCTGATCAGCATCGTATTTTGCCCATTGGACGCTCCCACTAGGAGCAGGAAAAACATCGCGATCGGGGCGAATATCCGAAAACACTTGGAGCGCATAAGGGCTGAGATCAAAGTGCACTGACTTTGGCGCAACGAATCTCGAACGGAGGCTCGAACCTAACGAGCACTTCGCCAAGGTCCGTCGTCCGTATCATCCTCCTGGATAAGACTGGGACTCAAGCTCAAATGGATGTATTCTACTTCAGCAGATTGACGATTCGGGTCATAGTCTTGATTCTGCCGGTGCCGTCGATCTCGCAATCGACAAAGGATTGATAAGTCAAGCCTGGTAGAAAACTGAGAACCGCCGAACGTAGAAATCGCCTTACCGCATCGCGTTCGTTCCGTTCGGTGATCGCTGCCGGATGGTCGGCAAACCTTCCCTAATCCGAACAAGGTCAGGCTTGCCCGTCGCTCGGGAACGATACGAGAATTGCCGACTGGTCTGTGTGGTTGGATAAGACAGGCAAGTATCGAGATGCTTTCGAGGCTTGAGCATCGGAATTCCCGCAGCCTCGCGTACCCCTTGGCTTGGTTCGGAAAGGATCGCTCGCCGCAGGAGCCATGGAGACTATGAAAAGAGTTCGCTTACTTCAAGCCTTCCACGAGATAGAGGTCGGACAGAATACGGTGATAGCCATACAAACATGACTTGCCGTCCGGCGTGATAAGGATGGGACCAATGCGGCTTACGCCTGCCGAATCGGAAGGCATGAGTTCCTTCCACAGAGTCTTGTGCCCCGTCGACAAATCCAGCCGATAGACTTTGGCGGGCAGATCTCCCGGCTTGTAGAAATAGATTGCCTTTGCGTCGTCACTCCATTGAATCGGTTGCTCTCCCATCTCAATGCCTGGAACGGCCTTAGGATCTCCGCCTGCAACCGGATAGAAATACGCCTTTTCATCCGGCCCAACACCAACCACCTGTTGACCGTCCGGAGAAAGGACCAGAACGAGAGGATCGATTCCCTCAGGCGAGATCGGCACCGGCTTTCCCTCGGAGGAATTCTGGAGGTAAATACGGGCAGCGTGACCTGGTTCCTTGCCGGAGAAGATGAAGCGCCGGCCATCTGGAAGCCACCTCGCCCGGCTATGATTGATGGAGTCGTGTGTGAGAGGCTTGGCCTCGCCGGGCCCGGTCGGAAGAAGAACGAGTTGGGCGGGCGGGGTGGGCGGACTGGCAATCACCCATTTGCCATCCGGCGACACGGCGATGGCAAGGCCATCCCCCAAGCGGACGGCTGA
>JBAVUV010000397.1:0-3363 GCA_049696955.1 Candidatus Sulfotelmatobacter sp.
ACCGCGGGATTAGTAGGTTTCGTTTTCTATTACGTGTACCACTGAAAGTAAGCTCTTAGCTGTTAGCTCTTGGCTCTTAGCTAAAAATCAAAAAGCGAAGAGTTCTGGGTTAAATGCTAAGAGCTAAATGCTAAGAGCTAAAGGCTAAGAGCTTTTCATGCAAAACCACATACTCTCGATCATCCTGTTCACGCCGCTGATCGGCGCGCTCGTGCTCCTGTTCGTGCCCAAGGAGAACAAGGACGCCATCCGCTGGATCGCGAATTTCTTTGCGCTTGGCGGATTCCTGATCTCGCTGCCGTTGGTCCCGATGTTCTGGTCGCAGATCAACAGTCCCGAGCGCTTTAAGTTCATCGAAGGCGTGCCCGGCAACTGGATCCCGTCGATCGGCGCCGGCTATGTGATCGGCATTGATGGCATTTCCTTCCTGCTGATCATGCTCACCACGCTGCTGGGCTGGATCTCGATCCTATCCTCGTGGACGGCCATCGAAATTCGCGTCAAGGAATATTATGTCTGGTTTTTGATTTTGCAGACGGGCATGCTCGGCGTCTTCATGGCCCTGGATTTCTTTCTCTTCTTCGTTTTCTGGGAAGCGATGCTGGTTCCGATGTATCTGCTAATCGGCATCTGGGGCGGCCCGCGGAAACTCTATGCCGCGATCAAATTCTTCCTGTACACCCTGGCTGGATCAGTCCTGATGTTGCTGGGAATTCTTTTCCTATACTTCCACCACCATGCTCTGACCGGAATCTACACTTTCAGCCTCACCGCCCTCTACGAAACCGCGCCGAAGATTTATTCCGATCCCGCCTACGGACCGACAGTAGCTACGCTTCTGTTCTTTGCTTTCTTCTTTGCGTTCGCGATTAAAGTGCCGATGTTTCCCTTTCACACGTGGCTGCCTGACGCCCACGTGGAAGCGCCGACAGCCGGTTCCGTCATCCTGGCCGGCGTTTTGCTGAAAATGGGAACGTACGGGTTCATCCGCTTCTCGCTGCCGTTTTTTCCTGACGTACTCACGCACACCAAAGTCCGTGGCTGGATGATCACTCTCTCGATCATTGCGATCATCTACGGCGCGCTGGTCTCGCTCATGCAGAAGGATATGAAGAAGCTGGTGGCCTATTCTTCAGTCAGCCATCTCGGCTTCTGCACGCTAGGAATTTTCGCGTTGAACTCCGTTGGCTTAAGCGGATCGGTGTTGCAGCAGATCAATCACGGCATCTCGACTGGCGCACTGTTCTTGATCGTCGGCATTCTTTACGAACGCCGGCACACCCGCGAGATCTCCGAGTACGGTGGCATCTCGAACGTGATGCCCCTTTACGCCACGATCACGATGATCATGTTCCTATCCTCGATGGGACTGCCGCTGCTCAACGGATTCGTCGGCGAGTTCACCATCCTGCAAGGAACGTTCATGGAGAACTGGCGCTGGGCCGCCTGGGCTGTGCCAGGCGTGGTGCTCGCGGCGGCCTATCTCCTCTGGCTCTATCAGCGCGTTTTCTTTGGCACCGTTACCAATCCGAAAAATGAAAAACTGCACGATCTGACGCCGCGCGAAGTTCTGACTTTTGTGCCGCTGCTCATCATGGCGTTCTGGATCGGCCTCTATCCCAAGCCATTTTTCCAGATTCTTGAGCAGCCTGTGAATCAGATCGTACAGAACGTTCATGCACCGCGCGCGGGTGCTGCGGTTGATGCCGAGACCCAACATGAAGTCGCACCGCCAGTTGCGACCACGGCTTCGGTGATTCATCCTGGGGCCGCGGTGCAATCGTTGAAAGGGAAGAAATAGTGGGCGTGCTCACTCAATTCACCCCGAGCGACTACCTGCTGGTTCTGCCGATTACTTTGCTTACTATTTTTTCGCTCGGCATCCTGCTTATCGATCTGATGCTCCCCCCCGAAGAAAAGTGGGTGAACGCCCTATTGGCATTCGTGGGCGTGATGTTTGCGTTTGGCGGCGTGTGGAAGATTCAGCATTGGATGCACCTGAACCGCTCCGTCTCCATGGGTTCGCTCGGCATGATGGACAGTTTGCTGGTGGACCGTTGCGCTCTCTTTTTCTTTTATCTCTTCCTCACCTCGACCGGGATTTCCATTGTCATGTCGGTGCGTTACATGAAGACCGAGCACGAAAATCACGGCGAATATTACGCACTGATGTTGCTGTCGGTTGTAGGCATGATGTGCATGGCCGCCGGTTTCGATATCGTGCTTATCTTCATCGGCCTGGAGCTGATGGCGATTTCCACCTACGTTCTTGTCGGATTCCTGCGCCGTGACCGCCGTTCCAACGAGGCAGCGCTGAAGTATCTGTTGCTGGGAGCGTTTTCTTCCGGCATCTTCGCTTACGGCCTTTCACTCTTGTATGGACTCACCGACAGCACAGACCTGGGCGATATCGGACACCGGCTCGCGGTAATTTTCGCCAAAGACCCTCACAATCCAGTCGCGATTGTGGCGTTGCTGACGACCGTGACCGGACTTTTATTCAAGATTGCGGCTGTGCCCTTTCATCAATGGGCGCCGGATGCTTACGAAGGCGCTCCCACCTGCATTACCGGGTTCATGTCGGTCGCCGTCAAAGCTGCGGGTTGGGCGATGCTGTTGCGTGTCCTGGGCGCGACGTATCCCACGTTTCCGAACGCGGTGCTTGGCTTGGCCGCGATGCGACCCGTCTACGTTCCGCTCTTCGTATTCGTTTCCATTGCGACCATGACAGGCGCAAACTTCGCGGCGCTCACGCAGACGAATACGAAGCGCCTGCTGGCTTATTCTTCTATCGCACACGTCGGCTATATGCTGCTCGGCCTGATCGCCGGGACTTCAACGCGACTCAGCCCGGATGGCATCAAAGGAATTCTGATCTATCTGTTGGTCTATACGTTCATGAACCTTGGCGCCTTCGGCGTGATTACATCGCTGCGCCACCGGAACGTAATCGGCGATGAACTCGACGATCTCAACGGCCTCTACTCGCGCGCTCCCGTTGAAGCCGTGCTCATGCTGATCTTTCTGCTGTCGCTTGCCGGCATTCCGCCGCTGGCCGGCTTCTGGGGAAAATATTTCATCTTCCTGAGCCTTATCGAAACCGGACACTACGCTCTGGCATCTTTGGGAGTCGCGTATTCGGTGTTCGGCTTGTACTACTACTTGAAAATGGCAAACGCCATGTTCATGGGGAAGCCCGAAGAACGAGGAATGTTGCCAGTGAGTTGGATGATGCGCGCCGCGCTGGCCCTAACTGCGTTCGCCACACTCTTCATCGGAATCATGCCCGACCGTTTTATCAATCTCGTCAACTGGTCGTTGATCATCGCGCAAAATTCTTCAACCGTACTTCACTAGGATTTC
>JBAVUV010000398.1:0-2390 GCA_049696955.1 Candidatus Sulfotelmatobacter sp.
GCTTTGAGCGCCGGGCAAATGGCCCAGTAGCGTTGCAGGGCTTCAACATCGACAGCGGGGACGCCGCCCTTGAGATGACCTTCGATATCCTGCAAGTCTTCCGGGACCTGGCTGTCGATGTAACGCGGCAGGTTGAGATTGAAATCGTTTTTCTCGATTTCCTCAACGCTGACCGTGCGCGAAAACTTTGGAATTTCGAGCCGCTTGGTAAAGGCATCCACGATTTTGTGGATGTCCTGGGCGCGCAGGCGGTTCTTGGGACCGTCTTTCATGAAACCGCCGCTCGCGTCAATCATGAAGATGCCCTTGCGGGCGTGAGCGTCCTCTTTGTCGATCACGACGATGCAGGCAGGAATGCCGGTGCCGTAAAACAGATTGGGCGGAAGACCGATGATTCCCTTGATGTAGCCCTTGCGAACGAGGGTTCGGCGGATATCGGCTTCGGCGTTGCCACGGAACAATACACCATGGGGCAAAATGCATGCGCCCTTCCCGGTGCTCTTAAGAGAACGGAGGATGTGAAGCAAGTAAGCGTAATCGCCTTGTTTGGCAGGGGGCACGCCGAACGGCTGGAATCGCTGGTAAGGGTCTTTAAGGGGATCGAGGCCAGTGCTCCAACGCTTGTCGGAAAAGGGCGGATTGGCAACAACATAGTCGAATGTCTTGAGCGTGTCGCCGTCCTTGAACTTGGGGTCGGTTAGACAATTGCCCTGCATAATGAGCGCAGTGGGATTGTTATGCAGAATCATGTTCATGCGGGCCAAGCCGCTGGTGGCGGAGTCTTTTTCCTGACCGTAGAGGGTAACCTTTGCTTTCGCCTCGTCGCCGACCTTGAGAAGTAACGAGCCCGAGCCGCAGGTAGGGTCGTAGACGGTCGTGTTGCTGGTGGTTTTCGCGTCGCGGATGCCGACAATCTGCGCCATGATGCGGCTGACTTCGGCCGGGGTATAGAACTGGCCTTTGCTCTTGCCGCTTTCGGTCGCGAAGTGGCGCATCAGGTATTCATAGGCGTCGCCGAGAATGTCGTCGCCTTCCGCGCGGTTCTTCGAGAAATCGAGCGCCTTGTTTTCGAAGATCGCGACGAGGTTGGTGAGCCGGTCCACCATTTCCTTGCCGCTGCCGAGCTTCGACACGTCGTTGAAGTCAGGCATGTCGGATAACTTGTTAGCGTTGGCGAGAGGGCCGATTATTTTTTTGTTGATCTGGTCGCCGATGTCCGCTTTGCCCTTGAGGGCGACCATGTCCTTGAAGCTGGCGCCCTTTGGAATGGTTAGGGGGGCGTAGGGCGGACCGGCGTATTTGTCGCTGACGTATTTGATGAATAGCAGAACGAGAACATAGTCCTTGTATTGGCTGGCATCCATGCCGCCACGCAATTCGTCGCAGCTTTGCCATAGGGAGCTGTAGAGTTCGCTTTTCTTAATCGCCATGGCCTATAGCCTTTCGTGCCGCGTGGCAACCGCGAACAAATTATAGCCGCCCATTGATTTTTTCGGTGTTGATTTCAGACCAGGAACTGTTCAAAAGTCATCTCTCCAAAGGAACGATCGGCGAGCTTGGGTGGAACCCGGGCTCGTTGTTGCCGGATCATGCGGCGAAAGTGCGGTACCGTGCAAAACCGAGCGTTCATTTTGGTGGTGCGGAAGGCGGTGTCACTCGCCCCCTTTCGATGTATGCGAGAATTCCCGTTACTGTTCGTTGTCGAGGCACCGGCAAGCATCGATATCTGAACCCATAATTAATCCGTCCATACACTCAAACGCAATTCTGATAGTCATAGCCTTTGCTCCTCTACGAGCAGGCTGAATATAAGGCTTTCGCAGCAGATTAGGAACTTTTTGAATTCGAGATATGTAGGTACTCATTTCAGCTCTCTTTGGGACGAAGCGCTATTATGGTGCTGATATGTTTACTGGATCTCGGTTAAAGATTGAGAGGGCCAAGAAGCACATCAACGATCTTCACAATGAGATCGCTTCTTTTCTTAAATCCGACTCCCACTTGATCGGCATCGAAAAACACCCTGAGACTGGATACGACACTCCTAAGCTCACAATAACTAAACCCTCGCCGGAAGGGTTGGCTCTCATCATCGGAGACGCCATTCACAATTTGCACAGTGCCTTGGATTTGGCTGTTTGTGAAGTTGTTAGAGATAAATTCGGTGCTACTGCCGCAGCTCACGTTAAATTCCCTTTTGATGGAGTATCCAGAGATCAGTTTATAAGGACCCAAAAAGGCCGAAAAATAGCAGAGGCCTCTCCCGCAATCTTTGACCTCATCTTGAGCATAGAACCGTACAAGGGCGGGAACGATACCCTCTGCGCCCTCCACGATTTGGACATTCTCGACAAACACGAGCTGCTGATTCCAATGATAGAGTTTCGGAT
>JBAVUV010000399.1:0-2661 GCA_049696955.1 Candidatus Sulfotelmatobacter sp.
GATGGAGGCTTTGCTTTTTTTCTCGGAGACCCACCGGCAACCAACTTGGAGTTACCAATTACTTTGGTTATGGTCCTGCGCGGCATATTCCCTGCGCTGCCCGTCCGCTGTGTCAAGATCAAGTCCAAACGGCGGAATGACAGCAACCAATAGCAATTCGCAGCTTCCAGCGGGAGTTACGGCTGACGACGCCGGACGTGCCGGTTGTGGAACATCCGGCGCATATGCCAGGCGCACCCAGAGTTCCGCAGAGGTCGTTGTCCTTTTTACCGATCTTGAAGGCAACGTTACCGCCTGCGATGAAGCAGCCTTAGCCACGTTCGACCGCAATTCCTCGGAAGTCTTTGGCCGACCGCTGGCAGTATTTGTCACCGGTGAGAGCGGTGCTGAACCGAAGAATCTGCAACAGTCGATGCTGGCTGCGGTACACAAACTCGGTCATCATCAATGCTCTGTTCCGTGTCAGACCAGAGACGATGAGGTTTTGCGCGCACAGCTTACTCTCACACTGCTCCGCGATGGTCGCTCCGTTCCAATTGGAATAGTAGCCGTCCTCTCTATTGCAGACGGAACCGCTGCAGACGCAACGGCGGCTGGGCCAGCAGTTCCTCGCCAGGCGCCGTCGCCAGAATCAGAGGAAGAAGAATCACCGCACACGGTACGTCGCGAGATTGAAGGTTCTGCTTTTGTTCTCGCCAGTCCGCTGATGCATCGGTTCGTACGCATGGTCGATCGCGTCGCGGGCCATACGGAAACAGTGCTGATCACAGGAGAAACCGGAACCGGCAAGGAGTTGATCGCTCGTTCGATTCATCAATCATCGAACCGCCGCGGCCGGCCGTGGGTCGATATCAACTGCGCCGCGCTCCCGGAAAATCTGGTGGAGAGCGAGTTGTTCGGCTATGAGAAGGGCGCTTTCACCGGAGCCGACGCTTCCAAACCAGGACTATTCGAACTTGCCGATCGGGGCACGCTCTTTCTCGATGAAATCGGAGAGCTACAGCTTCATACTCAGGTCAAACTGCTGCGAGTTTTGGATGGATATCCTTTTTACCGGCTGGGCGGCCATCGCAAGATTAAAGTAGATGTGCGCATTGTGGCTGCAACGAATCAGGACTTGGAAGCTGCAGTCACGGCAGGACGCTTTCGTCAGGATCTTTTTCACCGTCTGGGACAATTTCAACTGCGGGTGCCACCGTTGCGCGAGCGTCCCGAGGACATTGTCGCCCTAGCGGAACACTTTCTTCATCTGAAGGCGCCGCGAAGTTCCTTCGTGCCCGACGCTGTTTCGGCGCTCCTTTCTTATGCTTGGCCGGGAAACATTCGCGAACTTCGCAATCTGGTCGCTCGCGTTGCGGTGCAATCGAACCATCCCGAGATTCAACCAGCACAGATCGAAGCGGCAATGTCTGGCAGCCCGACTGCTCAGCGGCAATCCGCGTCCATGCCCGTGGGTAACCTCGACAGCATGGAAGAGCAGATGATCATCCGCGCCCTGGAGCGAAGTGGCGGCCATCGCGGCCAGGCGGCGGACCAACTCGGAATTTCCCGGCGCACACTTAGCCGCAAGCTGAAGGAATACAACATCAACATCTCACCCGGCGAGGGCGCGAACGCCCTGGGATTCATCAGCCTCGATCAGCAGAAATTCTTCCGCGCCCGCATCCAGCTTGCAGTCACTTTGAAAAATCAGCATGGTGAGGAAGCAGCGGTGCAAGGCGTAAACCTGAGTACTGGTGGCATGGGACTGGATGGTCTGAAAGAACCGATGCGATTCTCCGGGCTTCTCGACGTCAGCTTCCCGCTTCCCGATACCGAAATAGTGTTCCGCGCCAAGGCTCGAATTGTCTGGATGGGCGACGAAGGCCGTGTCGGCCTTCGCTTTGCAGTCATCGATCCTGCACTCTTTGAACAGCTGCAGCACTGGACCAATAAGAAGATGAAAGACGAGGGCTGGGATCTACCCGCCTGATGGTGCCCGTCAGACTTTCAACTCTAATGTGCCGGCGCAGGCTGCGGGGTTGCTTGCGGAGTCGTTGCGCCCGGATTTGAGAGGTTTACCTTCGGAACTTCACGCGATCCCGCCGAAGCTTCGAAATAAGCTTCATTCGGTTTGAATCCCGCGATGCTCGCAAAGAAGCTGTTGGGAAACTGCTGAACGTAAGTGTTGTAATCTCGCAACGTGTCGTTATAACGCTTTCGCTCGACCGCAATGCGATTCTCTGTTCCGGCAAGCTCATCCTGCAGACGCAGGAAATTCTCATTGGACTTCAACTGAGGGTAGTTTTCGACAATCAGCAGTAATCGTCCGAGGGCTCCGTCGAGTTGGCCGTTGGCGGCGATCTTCTCCTGTGGTGAGCCGGCGGAAAGCAAGGCCGAGCGCGCCTTCGCGATGTCTCCGAATACCGTCTGCTCCTGCTGCGCGTAACCCTTCACCGTTTCTACCAGGTTAGGGATGAGGTCGGCGCGGCGTTGCAAAACAATATCCACCTGCGACCAAGCCGCCTTTACCGCCTCGTTCTTGCTGACCAGTGTATTTTTCACGCCCACGTACTGTCCGAACGCAGACAGGACAATCAGCAACACGACTGCGATTACAACCACGACCGCGATAAGTCCCTTGCTCATACATTCTCCTGAAAAGCCTACGGAAAACTAGGA
>JBAVUV010000400.1:0-2995 GCA_049696955.1 Candidatus Sulfotelmatobacter sp.
GAATGATGGGAAGCACTCTGCGCAAAGACCCTCCCACGGGTTCCAGCATGGCGACTCCTTTCTGGACATGCTTTCGCATTTCCGCCATCTCTTCCGGAGTGAGGCTGGCGGCTTTATAAAGGAGTTCGCGGCTGGTCTCGAGCTTGCCCACGTCGTGAAGCAGGGCCGCCGCCCTGACATCGTCAATACGATCCTGGTCAAATCCCATGCGCACAGCAATCGATGAGGCATATATCGCCACTCGGTAGGAATGATTGTGCGTATATTTATCGTTCGAAATGAACTGCTGCAGAATCGCCAAGAGCCCAAAATAAGTTTGGCGCAATTCGCGCAGGTGGCACTCTTTCCGGTCATACAGAGTGCCCATCGCGTATGCCGTGATCAGCAGCAACCCTGCCCACGTGATCAGCTCCGACCATTGGTCGTAACTCAACACAAATGGAGCCGTACCCGCAAAAAGGCCGGTGTTCTTCCACAGCAGTATGAGCACCATAAATATACTGGCGCTCGCCGTGAGCACGGCATGCCTCCGCCCATAGACATATGCCGAGAAGATGGTAGGCAATGTGTACAAACCCAAGATCATTCGGTGCGAAGCTACCAGCCAGTTGAATAGGCCCGCGATAACGAACAGAGAAAGCACCAGCCACAATTCCTGGTTTATCGTCGCCAGACCAACTTTGAATTTAGATTTTGTGTCTGGTGAATCCCTGCTGAGGCTTCCTCGCCCGCCAAGGACGCGCTCGTTACTCAGTGTTGATTTCATTTCATTTTCCATATTGGCCACGCCTCGCGAATGAGTTTCCCCTAATCTCTCTATCGGCTGGTTCTGGCGCTTGCTTTAGTCTCAAGCCGCGTATCCGGTACCGGCAACGGTTACCGCCAGCCGCGCTGAGTTGACCTTTGCTGCTCAATCTGAGTTAATTGCTGAGTCATGTGGCGCCTTCTCAGCGCCAACCACTGACCACAGCCCATGCGAGAAGTCATCTCCACTAAAGACGCCCCTCAAGCCATTGGCCCCTATTCGCAAGCCATCAAGGCCAATGGATTCATATTCACTTCCGGCCAGATTGCCATCGATCCGGCGACCCAACAAGTCGTCACCGGAGATGTGGCCGCACAAACCGAGCGCGTGCTGCGCAATCTTTCGGAGATACTGGAAGCGGCGGGCAGCGGTCTTGGCAAGGTGGTTCGCTCCACCGTATTTCTCAAGAACATGAATGACTTCACTGCCATGAACCAGGTCTACGGCAAGTATTTCAGTTCAGCTCCGCCCGCGCGTTCCACCGTCGAAGTGGCGCGCCTGCCTAAAGATGTGCTGGTGGAAATCGATGTAATCGCACTGGGATAGAAATCCCAACCAGAGGGCGCAGAGCTACGCAGCCGCGGAAAACCTTTATTCACTCAGCAGCCTCTACGTAATTTAAGACGAGTGTGAAGGAGCTAGAATGACAAAGTACGTTGCAGCCGTCTTGGTTGTTGTTGTTTTCGCACTGACGGCGGTGTTTGCTTTGGCGCAGAGCGGGGCCAGGAAGTCCACCCCAAATACCAACGCTCCCACGAAAGTAACCGGACCCGGAGTGACAACTTCCTCTGGATTGGTCTATTGGGATATTCGGGTGGGCAATGGCGAGGTCGCCAAAGAAGGTAACCGCGTGCGCGTGCACTATACCGGCTGGCTAACCAACGGTAAGAAGTTCGACAGTTCCGTCGATGCCGGCAAGCCTTTCGATTTCACCATCGGGAACGGTGAGGTGATCAAGGGATGGGAAGAGGGGGTTGCGGGCATGCGGGTCGGCGGAAAACGCCAGTTGCGCATCCCCCCGGCTCTCGCTTACGGCGCGGACGGCACTCCGGACGGAACAATCCCTCCGAATGCGACTCTGATTTTCGACGTGCAGTTGTTAGGAGTGCAGTAGAGATTCACTGCCGAACACGCAGAGAGCGCCGACAATTGCTGAATCAGAAACCGAAAAAATTTAGCTGGTTTTCTTGGCGGGCTCTGCGTTCTCGGCGGTAGCTTGTTTCTACGCTTTAACCACTTTGCCGCTGCGAATGCAGGACGTGCATACCCGCATGCGCTTCGTCGTACCACCCACCCGGGCGTGCACCGGACGCAGGTTTACATTCCAGCGTCGCTTGGTGACGTTGTGGGCGTGGCTGATTCGATTTCCCGATTGCGGCTTCTTGCCGCAGATATCACACTGTTGTGCCATGACGGCTGTACATCCTTTCAGATACTTTTAGCGAAGCCCCTATTTTACCGGATTCCTGCCCTTCCCGACAATTCGCCCAAGTGCCTGACAACGGGTAAACTAGTCGGTGTTGTTTCGCGGCGAAGCAATAAGGAGGAAATTTATGTTGAGTCGTGGCAGCTCCACTCTGGTAGAAAGCGTACTGGTCTTGGCCTTGATGGGGATTCTCGCCGGGGCCATCGGAGGCCTGGCAGTCGGAGTGGCAACCAGTCCCAAGGGTTCTTCCTCCACCACCGCCACTCACTAATCGAGGCCGACGGCGCCGCCGACTGTTCTCCTATGCGATACTGCAATTGATGCAGTCCCCGCTTCAGTCGCCCACCGCGTCCACGGATCCCAGGTCGGTGAAGGTAAATCTCACGACTGGCACTGGCGTGGACATTGAGTGGAAAGATGGTCACATTTCGCACTTCGGCTTCGTCTATCTCCGCGACGCCTGCCCCTGCGCCATGTGTAACGAAGAGCGCGACAAATCCCACCGCAAGCCAGGGGAGCCTGCCAAGCTGGCTCCCGGCATGCTGCCCATGTTCAAGGCCGCGGCCAAACCGCTTTCCGCCGAAGCTATCGGCAAGTACGCCATACGGTTCGCATGGAACGATGACCACGACCTTGGAATCTATTCCTGGCGGTACCTCCGAGAAGTCTGCCCGTGCCAGGAATGCAGCCGGCTAGCTACTGCGGAAGCGCGGCATTAAGTCTGGCTGATTCGTTGGTCGGAGAACTTGGCTCGCAGAACTTGG
>JBAVUV010000401.1:0-2499 GCA_049696955.1 Candidatus Sulfotelmatobacter sp.
AGGCGTGTGTCGCGAGCGAGGTACACTTCTCCCATGCCGCCCGCGCCCAGCGGTTGCTGAATTTCGTATGGACCGAGTTTAGTACCAGAGGCTAGCGCCACGGTTGAGCGATTATATTCCTCTGGTAAGAAGCGGAATAGTGCGTGATTTACTGCTGGGCTTGTTCGGCGCGCACGTTCGCGTTGCTCGAGAGCGGCGGTGCTGTTCGACAGTCCTCCGGCAGACCGCTATCGATTGCGGATCGAACCTTCTCCATCAAACATTCGCGGCTGCCGAAATCTTTGGGCTCGATGGGAGAGTGGAAATTTACTGTCACGGTTCCTGGTTTGATCGCGAACCTGCCCTTGGGCATGACGTAGTGGGTGCCGGTGATCGTGATTGGGACAACTGGAACGCCGCATTCCATTGCCAGATAAAACGGCCCCTTCTTGAATGGGAGCAGCTTGCCGTCGAAGGAACGCTTGCCTTCGATATAGATGGTCATGTTAAGGCCCTGCTGGACGACTTGTTTCGCGGCCTTTACGGATTCGATGCCGGCATCGCGATTGCCGCGATCGACGGGTACCAGCGATCCCATACGCATTGCCCGGCCAAGAATCGGGAAGGCAAACAATTCTTTTTTCACCATCACGGAGGTACGCTTCGGAATCAGCGGAATTGTGATGGGCGGATCCAGGTTCGAGACATGGTTTGACATGAAAATATAAGTGCGCGAGGGATCCAGTTGGTCGAGCCCGAGAGTTTTAACGCGGACTCCGGTGAGGCGGACGCCGTTCCATGCGCCGAACATAAACATGCGGTAAAGCAGATTGACATTGCCGCGGATGAAGCTCCAGGGAAATCCGATGATAGCCGCGATGGGCGCGGCCAGGGCCCAGAAGACGAGCATTGCAAGGGTGCGGATCATTTTTGATTCAGTTTTCGACGTGCTTCTGTCTTCGGAGTACTTCCCTACCCGCGTTTGCTTCTAATGCGATGGGGCGGTTTGCGGGGCTTGGGCTTCGCCCTTCAGCCAGGCCGCGCGGCGCGCCCGCTGTTCGGCGGTAATGTGTTCCAGGTCGCGGAGGTCGTAGGTAATCTCGTCACGACGTCCGGCTTTCCATTTCAATTCGCGCTCGGCGCTGCGCCGGCCTCGCACTTTCAGCGTGATCGCTTCATCTGGAGCGAGTCCAGTCATGTCGTCGGAAGATTCCATGCCGGGCGTTTTGCCGTTAATTTCTAAAATTGTATCTCCGGCGCGCAGGCCGGCACGCTCGGCCTCACCTCCCGCGGTAACCGAAGAGACAGTCATGGGCCCGTCGAAATTTCGTGAAGCGGAGAAGCTGGGATCGGCAGTGGTGTTTTTCTGTGCGACTACAGAGAGACCCACGGTGCGAAAGAAATCATTCCAGGGAATCTCTTCGGTGCCGTGCACGTACTTTGTGAAGAACCAGCCGAGATCCGCATGGGTAACGGCTTCGGCGGCCTGGCGCACTCCATCGGAATCCGGAAAGAATCGTCCCTTCTTCGCGTAGTTATCATTCATCCATTGAAAAACTTCGCGTAGAGACTCTTGTCCGTGGCTGGCTTCGCGTACCGTCAAATCCAAAACGATTCCAAGCAGCTCGCCTTTGTTGTAGTAAGAAACGCTGCGCTCGGGGCGCCGGTAGTACGGGTTGCCTTCAAGCCACGCATCCAAGCTTGATTGTTCCGCCGACTGAGTGAGATGCGCAGGGCGGCGTTCGAGCTCGCCGATTCCGGCGCCGAGTTGTTGCTCGAAGTTGTGTTCGTCAAGCAGTCCACCGCGGAGTTGGATAAAATCTGCGGCGGTGCTGGTGCAACCTTCGCTGAACCAGAGAGCTCGGGTATAGTTCTCTTTCGTGTAATCGACCGGCTCGAGAGTTTGCGGGCGAATGCGTTTGACATTCCACAGATGGAAGAATTCATGCGCTGTTACCGAGGACAGCACTTCGGGCGAATGCGACAACACATCAGCACTGACATCGATGGCAGTTGAATAAGAGTGTTCCATTCCGCCGCCGGCGGGACCGCGCGGAAAATGATAAAGAAACATGTAAGTGTTAAAGGGACGATCATTCATCCAAGTGGTCGCGGCGGCCACGATTTTGTGCAGCATGGTGGTAATCTTTGTCAGGTCGTAGTCGGCGGATTCGGCGTCGATTACGACACGATAGTGCGCGCCGCCCTGGTCGAAATCATTTTCCTGAAAAGCGCCGATCTCAACTGGAGAATCGACGAGCCGATCGTAATTCTCTGCGGTGAAGCTTCCGTCCGGTGCAGAAGTCAGGGGTGTGGCGATGCGCCATGCCTCGGGAAGCTGGTTGAAGCGCACTTCCACCGGCTGATTTCGAGCATCCACCGGATACATCAGGAGTTGTGCCAAATTGAAGAAGGCGTGGTGCGGATTGAGTTGCGCGCCGAACGGGCCGAAAGAATCGACGTAGATCTGATACTCAATGACAGCTCCGCCTTGTGCGTCAGCAATCCGCCAGCGGCTAT
>JBAVUV010000402.1:0-2483 GCA_049696955.1 Candidatus Sulfotelmatobacter sp.
TCGCTGCCCGCGGCGTAGTTGGGAAAGCCCGGTCGTGGCAAATGCGCCCACGCTTCTTCGATCGGCGTAATGATGCGCCACTCCGCCTCTACTTCGTCTCGACGCGTAAATAGCGTTGCGTCGCCACGCATAGAATCGAGTAGCAGAGTTTCGTAAGCAACCGGCCCCTTCGACCCAAAACTGCCTTGATAAGAGAAATTGGCCTGAACCGTCACCGTCTGCATCTGCGTTCCCGGTCGCTTCGCACCGAATGCAATCGAGACTCCCTCGTCCGGCTGAATGCTGATCGTGATGACATTCGGATTAATAACCGACGACGTGCTCGCAAACAACGCCTGCGGCGTGGGTTTAAGATGCACGCGGATCTCAGTTAAGTTTCGTTCAAGCCGCTTTCCTGTCTTGATGTAGAAAGGAACTCCAGCCCAACGCCAGTTCTCAATGTGAAACCTTACCGCTGCATAGGTCTCGGTTGTGGAGTTGAGATTCACTCCCGGCTCTTGCCGATAACCCGGTACCGGTTTGCCGTCTATCACGCCGGAACCATACTGCCCTCGAGAGGTGAACCGTGCGACATCCTCAACACTCATCGGCCGAATGGATCGAAATACTTGTACCTTCTGTTCCCGCACTGAATCCGCGTCAAACGCTAGCGGCGGTTCCATCGCAGTCAAAGCCAGCAACTGGAGCAGATGGTTCGCGACCATATCACGCAAGGCACCCGTCTCTTCGTAGAAAGCCGCGCGGTTTTCGACTCCCGCCGTTTCGGCCGCGGTGATCTCCACATAGTCGATGTAGTTCCGGTTCCATACCGGTTCGAAGAGCGAGTTGCTGAAGCGGAAGACAAGGATGTTTTGGACCGTCTCTTTGCCAAGATAGTGGTCAATCCGGTAGACGGCTTTCTCGTCGAACACTCTCTCCACTACCTCATTCAGAACGTTCGCCGACTCCAGGTCCCGCCCGAACGGCTTTTCCAGAACAATTCTCGTCCACCCGCGTTCACGGCGGTTCAGTCCTGCCGATCCCAGACCTTCGATGATTGGTCCAGCTACGGACGCTGGCGTCGACACATAGAACAAATGGTTTGGGCTCGAACCGCTCCTCTCCATCTCCTCCAGCCGATTGCGCAACTGTGAATAGAAATTCGGATTGTTGATGTCACCTTCCATGTAGTGCAGGCGTCTTTCGAAGTCTGTCCATCCTGACTCACTGAAGTCACGGGTGTCTTTTGACTTGGCCGCTGCTTCGCCTGTCTTCTTTCGAAACTCCTCAGGACTCATTGGCGTGCGGCCGATCCCGAGAACTTCGAACTGCGGGTTCATGCAGCCCTCACATGCCAGGTTGTAGAGACCCGGGATCAGCTTGCGCTTCGTCAGGTCACCCGAAGCTCCGAAAATGACCAGGACACACGAATCTCCGGTGGGCAGTGGTTCTTGCGACAATTTCTCGACAGGATTGGCTTGGATAATGGCTGACATAATCTTCAGTCTTATAGATGTTCTCGATATCGATTTCGAATCATAGCGGGAAACTACGCATTCGATCCGGCCGGCATAGGATCGCGCTGAGGGATTAAACCTGCGCTCTGCCGCCGTCAACGAATAGTTCAATTCCCGTGACGAAACTGGAGTCATTCGAAGCCAGAAAAAGTGCCGCCTTCGCAACTTCATCGGGCTCCCCCATGCGTCCCATCGGGATGGTCGAGACAATCCGCGCAATCACCTCTGCAGATTGCCGATTCGCCAGCGGCGTATTGATCGGACCCGGACTCACAACGTTTGATCGGATATGACGGTCCTTCAGATCCGTAGTCCAGGTTCGTACCAAAGACCGGATCGCAGCCTTACTCGCGGCATAGACCCCGAACGCAGCGGTGCCCTTAACACTCGCAACCGAGCCATTGAGAATGATCGAGCCGCCATCGTTCAAGAGCGGCAACGCCTTTTGTACCGTAAACAGCGCTCCTCTTACATTGATATTGAACAGCTTGTCGAAATGTTCCACCGTGACAGCTCCAAAGGGAACAAATTCGCCAACGCCGGCGTTGGCAAAAACAATGTCGATCCGCCCCTTGACCTTAGCGATGGTCTCGTAAAGACGATCAAGGTCGTCCAGGTTGGCAACATCTCCCTGAACGCCCGAAACGTTGCTACCGATTGCTTCCACGGCCTCGTCGAGTTCCTTTTGGCGCCGGCCTGTGATGAAGACAAAAGCACCCTCTTTGACGAAAAGTTTTGCCGTAGCCAACCCAATCCCTTCCGTTCCCCCGGTGATGACGGCGGTCTTGCCTTCGAGCTTCTTGGTCATAGTTCTCTCTCAGTTGTGGCGCAATCGTAGCGCATTGCTCGGTGCGGCTCATAACTAGCCTGCGATCATCCCTCCGTCGACCGCCAGGGATGCCCCGATAATGTATGAAGCCTTATCAGAGCCAATGAACACGATGGCATTTGCAATTTCTTCGGGAGTACCGATGCGCTTGTTAGGAA
>JBAVUV010000403.1:0-8816 GCA_049696955.1 Candidatus Sulfotelmatobacter sp.
ACCCGGAGGCTAGGGTTGCATGCCCGCAAAGCTTCACCTCGCAGCGTGGCGTAAACCACCGCAGTTCATAATGTTCGCCGCCGCGGGGGACGAAATAAGCGGTCTCAGAAAGATTGTTTTCGGCGGCGACCGAAAGCAGCACCTTGTCATCTAACCATTCCACGAGGGGGCATACCGCAGCCGGGTTGCCCGCAACCGGTTGGGCAGTAAAGGCATCGACATGAAATATCGCAATCGACATTCCCCTATGGTACCCGGAGCGAGTTGCGGATAGAATCGCGAGGCTGCAATCTGGCCTGTTTTGCCCGGGCCTTCCTCGTTCGTCATTAAGATTTTCAGATTCGGAGACGCGTATGCCTGCCATCTATAGCGAAGCCGCCACACGTCACCAATTAATGGAAGAGCTGTCGGACGCACGCCGGAAAACCGATGACCTTTTTGCCATTGTGAATTCCGATGCGCTTTACGATCGCCCCATTGCCGAACGCCATCGCATCATTTTCTACATCGGACATCTTGAAGCATTCGATTGGAATCTTTTGCATGATTGCGCTCTGGGACTGAAAACCTTTCATCCAGAATTCGATCGTCTTTTTGCCTTCGGCATCGATCCAGTCGGGGGCGGATTGCCGACGGATCAGCCTTCGCAGTGGCCATCGATTGCCGAGGTAGGGGAATATGTCCGTAACATTCGAGCCGCCTTGGATGAAAAATTGCCGGAAGCGCTTGATTCCAATTCCGCCGGCAGGGATGGATTCCCGCTCAGCACTTTGCTCAATGTCGCGGTCGAACACCGACTGATGCACGCGGAGACGCTGGCATACATGCTGCATCAGCTCCCCCTGGATCGCAAAATCCGGCACACGGAAACTGCAGATTTCACGATAGCTCCCGTTCAACATGGCAGTTTAGAAATTCCTGCTGGAGAGATTACTCTCGGGCTCTCGCGTGCCAGCAATTCGTTTGGATGGGATAACGAGTTTTCAGCCCACACAGTCAACGTCCCTGCCTTTGCCATTGATCAATACAAAGTTACGAATCAGCAATACCTCGCATTCATCGATGCGGGTGGCTACGAAAATCGCTCACTCTGGATCGCCGACGGGAATGAGGCCCAGGGCAATGGGTCCGGCGGAAATGAGGGCGACTGGAACTGGAAATCTGAGCACAGAATTTCTCATCCCGCGTTCTGGAAGCGCGATGGCAATCAGTGGCTCTATCGGACCATGTTCAACGATGTTCCTCTTCCACTGGATTGGCCTGTTTACGTAAGCCAGGCCGAGGCGAAGGCGTATGCGAAATGGGCTGGGAAGTCATTGCCCAGCGAAGCGGAGTGGCAGCGAGCCGCGTATTCCACGCCAAATGGCGACCGCAGACCGTACCCGTGGGGCAACGAACTTCCTTCGAACGAATTCGGCAACTTTGATTTTGCCAGCTGGAATCCCGCGCCCGTGAATGCTTTTCCACGTAGCCGGAGTGCGTTCGGCGTAGAAGGGATGGTAGGCAATGGCTGGGAGTGGACTTCCACCGAATTCGCCCCCTTTCCTGGATTCGAGCCTTTCCCGTTCTATCGCGGATACTCCGCCGATTTTTTCGATGGCAAACACTTTGTCATGAAAGGCGGATCGGCGCGCACCGCAGCTTGTATGTTGCGGCCTACGTTCCGCAACTGGTTTCAGGCGCACTACCAATTTATCTACACCGGATTTCGTTGCGTAAGCCGCTGACTCGTCATAAGGAGCTATCAAGATGCTCGTTCACGCTATCACTGCCGACCTGCAGTACGAATTCGCAGCGGACGTCCGCGCCGGTCTTACCAAGCCCGGCCAGAAGGAATTGCTCTCGAAATATTTATATGACGTCGTCGGCTCGGCCTTGTTTGAAGTAATTTGTCATCTGCCGGAATATGGCCTCACGCGTGCCGATGAGCGTCTGCTGCGGCGGCATGCGAGCGATATCGTGGAGCGCCTGGCCCCTCCAATTGCCGTCGCTGAACTCGGCAGCGGCAGCGGCAAGAAAACTCGCCAGATTCTCGAAGCTCTCTGTCGCCGCCAGCGGACCCGTTACTATCCCATCGAGATTTCTCCCACTGCCCTTGCCATGTGCGAGCGCGAATTGAGCGACATCGATTGCATCAGCATTCTCGGCTTCGAGCGTGAGTATCTTGACGGCCTGCTGGAAGTGGCCGCTGAGAGGCGTCCCGGCCAGCATCTTCTTGTGCTTTTTCTAGGCAGCACCATCGGAAACTTTGATCGCATGGCCGGACTCAAATTCCTCAACCAGGTTCGCCGCATTCTGCAGCCCGGAGATTCTCTGCTGCTGGGCACCGATCTGGAGAAGCCCAGCTCCCAACTGTTGGCAGCGTATGACGACGAATTAGGAGTGACTGCCGCATTCAACCTGAATTTGCTTGCCCGCATCAATCGTGAACTAGGCGGCGATTTTGATCTGGCTTACTTCGAGCACGTGGCCAAGATCAATCACCACACTCGCAGCGTGGAAATGCATCTGCGCTCTACGCGTCGCCAAACGATACACATTCCCGCCGCTGAACTTGCCGTTGAGTTCCTCGATGGCGAAACCATCTGGACCGAAAGCAGCCACAAGTATTCTCCCGACGAGATTCTTCGAATGGCCAGCACTGCAGGTTTTCGCTGTGAGGTCCAATGGATCGACGACGAGTGGCCATTCGCGGAGAATCTATTGATCGCCGAATAATCGCATCGCAGAATGACGCATCATCTCAGGTGCCTCTCTCGATCTGTCGATTTTTCTTACTAGTATGAGAGACTCCTCATCTAGAAGTAAAACTTTGTAAATACCCCATTTCGCGGGTTCTGCCGATGTAGATTAATGGAAGGTATGAACGCAGCCACAAACCGCTTTCTGGCGATTGCATTCTGCGCCGCAGCCGCGACCAGCTTGGTTCCCACCTGCCACGCGGTCCCAATCGGTTCGGCACTGCAGGAAGCTCCTGCCGCGGCCAGTAGGCGTATCGGCGCCGTCAAAGAGATCAATGGGACGGTGATCACGCTGACGCCCGATTCCGGCCCCGACGTCAAAATCGCGGTGCAGCCCACAACCCGTATTCTCCGCATCGCTCCCGGCGAAAAAGACCTGAAAAATGCAACCCCGATCCAGTTGCAGGATATACAGGTCGGCGACCGCATTCTGGTTGGTGGGAAGGTGTCTGACGATAACCTGTCGCTTGCCGCATCGACCATCGTAGTAATGAAAAGCTCCGACCTCGCGGCGCGCCACGCGCAGGACCTCCAGGACTGGCAAAAAAGGGGAGTTGACGGACTTGCCAAGTCGGTGGACGCCTCGGCGGGAACCGTTACCATCTCCGTGCGCGGCAAGGATGTGATTGTTCGCGCGTCGAAGAATACGGTGGTTCGCCGCTACGCACCGGACTCCACGAAGTTTGACGACGCGAAACCCAGCACGCTCGCCGAAATTCATCCCGGTGATCAGGTGCGCGCGCGCGGCGATCGTAGCGCCGATGGAGCCGAAGTAACCGCCAACGAAATTGTTTCCGGAACATTCCCTAACATCGCCGGCACTATTACCTCTATCGATGCAAGTTCTTCGACACTCAGCGTTCGTGATCTACTAACGAAGAAGAACGTGGTCATCAAGATCGCTCCGGATTCACAGCTTCATAGGCTGCCTCCTGAGATGGCCCAATTGATGGCAAAGCGCCTGAAGGGAGCCACCAGTGCTGCAATCGCTGGCGCCTCAAACGGTTCCATCTCGGGGACGAATAACCAGAATGCACGGCCCTCGGGCGCTGCAGGCGGTTCGGGAGGAAATGGGATGGGTCCGCATGGCGGCGGCGCGCCGGATTTGCAGCGGCTGATCAATCGCGCTCCGGCAACTTCTTTAGCTGATCTACACAAGGGCGATGCGATCGTCGTTCTCTCGACAGAAGGTAGCGCGGATGGAGCGGGTACCGCGATTGAGTTGATCAGTGGTGTAGAACCGATCTTGCAAGCTGCACCCAACGCCGGACAGGCCATGATGCTTGCTCCCTGGAGTTTAGGCGCGCCAGCCGCCGATGCGGGAGGGCCATAGCATTCTCCGCAATGAATCATGCTCGTTATACCTGAGATATCTAACCGGAATGGAATCCTTGATGAACTTAAGGCAGTTCTTGTATTTCGTACTCGTTTTCTCGTTGCTTCAGTTTTGCTCTATATTCGTGCGGGCTCAGACTTCCTCGGGCGCGTTGCGCGGCCAAATTAGTGATCCATCAGGCGCCGCCATTCCGAACGCCAGCGTCGTCCTCATCCCTGCGGCTGCCGGCTCCGCGCCCATCAAAACGCAAGCGAACGGGCAAGGACAGTACGAATTCAAAGGGCTTGCGCCGGGCCAATACACGTTGAACGCCGTCGCCGAGGGATTCTCGGTCTACGAAAACGACAACGTAGTCATACCCGCGAGCCAGCCTCTGGTCTTCAACGTACCGATGACCATTGAAGTGGAGGAGCAGAAAATTCAAGTGGAGGATACGGCGCCGACCGTCGATGTGAATCCCTCGAACAACGCCGGAGCCATCACCATCACCGGCAAGGAACTGGAGGCCTTGCCCGACGATCCCGATGAATTGCTCACCGATCTGCAGGCCCTGGCAGGCCCCTCCGCCGGTCCCAATGGCGGCCAGCTTTATATCGACGGTTTCACCGCGGGACAGCTTCCTCCGAAAGAATCAATTCGTGAAATTCGCATCAACCAGAATCCGTTCTCGTCTGAGTACGACAAGCTCGGTTACGGGCGTATCGAAGTCTTCACCAAGCCTGGCACCGACAAATTTCACGGGCAGCTTCAGGTGAATGCAAACGACTCAGCTTTCAACTCACCCAATCCGTTTGGAGGCGCCAACCAGCCCGGCTACGATACCACTCAGTTCAGCGGCAGTATCGGCGGACCGATCAATAAGAAGTCATCGTTCTTTTTCGATTTTCAGCGGCGGAATATTAATGATCTTTCTGCGGTCAATGCCATTACCCTCGATCCCACGACTCTTACTGAGGTTCCGGTCATTGAGGCGATACCCTATCCCCGTCATCGAACCAATCTCACTCCCCGCATCGATTACCAGCTCAGCAAAAACAACACACTGACGGTGCGTTATCAGTACTATCACGATACTGAAGAGAATGACGGCATCGGCCAATTCACACTGCCTTCCCAGGCCTACAACTCGGACTCGACCGAGCACACCTTCCAAATCAGCGATACGCAAGTGATTGGCGCAAAGATTGTGAACGAGCTTCGATTCCAATACCTGCGCGAGCTGGACAATCAGATCGCACAGAGTACCCAGCCAACGCTCAACGTTCTGGGATCGTTCGACGGTGGGGGCAACAATCAGCAAAACATTCTCGATCACCAGGATCACTACGAGTTGCAAAACTACACGTCCATTATCCACGGCAATCACACCGTGAAGTTTGGAGCGCGGCTCCGAGGCATCCGTGACGCAAATAGCCAGACCTCCGGATTCAATGGAGAATTCACATTTTCTTCCTTGCTCCCTGACGCGCAAGAGACTAGCTGCGTGCCGACTCCGGGCCAAGCGCCATGCCCGATTTCCTATGCGACTGCGATTCAAAACATGGGAAACACGACCACGCCGATCGCGACTCAACTTACGTTTACGAGAGGTAGTCCGCCTTTGGTGGTGGGAAATTTCGACGGGGGACTTTACTACCAGGACGATTGGAAAGTTCGTTCCAACATCACCCTCAGCTACGGTCTGCGCTTTGAAACCCAGACAGGCATTCAGGATCACGCAGACTGGGCGCCACGCTTTGGCTTTGCCTGGGGAGTGGGAGGCAGAAGCGCTCCACCAAAAGTTGTTCTGCGCGGCGGCTTCGGAATTTTTTACGATCGGTTTCTGGAAGCACAAATCCTCGAAGCGGAGCGTTTGAATGGCACCACGCAGGAGCAGTTTGTCATCGACAATCCCAAATGCCCGTCGCTTACGGATTTCTCTTCCTGCACGGGAGCCGTCGTACCTGCGACGCCGACGACTTATCAAATCAGCCCGCGCCTTCACGCGCCTTACACAATGCAAACCGCCATCAGCGTGGAGCGGCAACTGACAAAGGTCTCAACCTTAAACGTCACCTATTTGAACTCGCGCGGCTTTGACCAGTTGCTCACCATTAATGCCGACGCTCCGTTTCCTGGAACTCCGTGCAGCCCCACTTGCGCAATACCCACGGCGAATCTTTACCGCTATGTGTCTGAAGCCGACTTCCGGCAGAATCAATTGATCGCCAACACGAACTGGCGAATCGGGTCGAAAGTTCAGTTTTTCGGCTACTACGTCTTGAACTACGCCAACAGCGATACTTCTGGTGTTTCCAGTTTTCCCTCGAACTCATACAACATCAGTGCGGATTACGGACGCGCTTCTTTTGATATACGCAATCGATTCTTCCTGGCCGGCTCCTTCGCTCTTCCGTATAACTTCCGTCTGAGCCCGTTTATGGTCTTGAGTTCAGGTTCGCCGTTTGACATCACCGTCAGGAACGATCTCAATAACGATTCCATCTTCAACGACCGCCCCGGGCTGGTCTCAACTGCCACCTGCGCCTCATCGGTAACCCTGACACCGACTTCAAATACATACTGCACGCCGTTGGGAACTTTCAATGCGGTTCCGACTGCCGGGGAAAGAATCGTTCCGATCAACTACGCGATCGGTCCATCCCATGCGGTTGTGAATCTGCGGCTTACTCGAGCGTTCGGTTTTGGTCCTAAAACCTCGGGTCCCGCTGGCACCCAGGGGCACGGCGCACCGGGCGGAGGCGGTCACGGCCACGGTCCACTGTTTGGCAGCGGTCCAACGGGGATACCGAGTGGTTCTGATCGACGCTACAACATTTCTTTTGGGGTTTCGGCGCGCAATGTTTTTAACAAAGTCAATTTCGGAAATCCCAGCGGTATTTTAGGTTCTCAATTTTTTGATACGCCAAACGGATTAGCATCAAACGGACCGTTCTCCAACGGGGCCGCCAATCGCCGCATCGATTTGATAGCGACCTTTAACTTCTAGTCAGTGACCCTAGGTTTACACGAAAATCCGCGGTTCGGGTTATCCTGAAACGGCGGGGTGCCCGTCCCGAACGCCCGCGGAATAATTTCGTTTGTCACTCATTCCCACCACAAGACGGAAGTTTCTTTACTCTCTTGCGGCTGCGGGTACGCTCGCAATTGCCGGAGACTCTGTCCTGCTGGAGCCGAATCGCGTTCGGATTGTTCGCCGGGAGTTCTCGCTGGGGCGCTGGCCGGAGCGGCTAAACGGCTTTACCATCGCCCTCTTGAGCGACTTTCACTACGATCCATATTTTTCGGTTCATCCGTTACATGCAACTGTTCCGCTGGTGAAAGGGCTGCGTCCTGACCTGATTGTTTTAACGGGAGATTTTGTTTCCGCACCCTTGGCCGGCGACCCGTCCAAAGCCGCATTTGCCGCCGAACCTTGCGCTAGAGTCCTCCGCCAAATGAGCGCTCCGCACGGATTATGGGCGGTCCTGGGAAATCATGACTGCGACACCGATCCGGCGGAGGTCACGCGTGCATTGAAGGCCGACGGCATTCGAGTGCTTAAGAATCAATCCCAGGCTATTGAGGATGATGGTGCGCACTTCTGGCTGGCGGGCGTGGATGACGTTCTCGGCGGCACTCCCGACCTCGGAAAAACGCTGCTTGGTATCCCCGCCAATGATGCAGTGATCCTGCTTGCTCACGAACCAGACTTCGCCGATGAAGCTGCAAAATTTCCTGTCGATTTGCAGCTCTCCGGTCACTCCCACGGAGGCCAGATCCGAATTCCGTTCGTTCCGCTCTTTTACTTGCCCGATCTTGCCAAGAAATATGTGATGGGAACGTACCAGGTGGGTCCGCTGCCCCTCTATACCAATGCCGGCATTGGGACCGTCAACATCCCGGTGCGCTTGAATTGTCCTCCGGAAATTACGCTCATCACCCTTCGGTCTGCTCAGAAAGGATGATCCCGAACCAGGGATGTAAAGGGCGACAAGCCTTACCGGTCGACCCGCGAAGTGCAACCAGCTTCACACGACTTCCTGGCAACTGGTTCCGCTTCCTCACAAGGGATTGACAATACGTGTTTTACGATGTGCGCAAGCTGGCACTAGACGTGCCGATGAATAGCCCATCGGGGAGCACATGCTCCCCTTGGGTCGCAACATGCTTCGTCGTATCTGGCCTTTACTTCTGGTTCTCGCGTTTCCCGCCGCCGCTAGCGTGCAGCCTGTGGTCCGACGTTTTGGCCAGGCGGCTTTGTCGGAGCGAGAGCACCGGCTGTGGAAGACTCCCGTTCGCGCCTCCGAATATAGCGATGTGCCTCACGTCAGCGCGCGTGCGCGCTGCGAGGATACTCACCCCCCAGAAGCTTTGACTACGCCGGATCCGCTGATAGTTCCGGTGGTTTCTGGAACCATGGTGAAGGTAAGCTTCATCATCGGGGCAGATGGCCGCGTACACAGCCCGCTGATTCTGCAGAGCGGCGGACCTGTGGGCGACCGTAATGTTCTGCAAACCGTAGGCACTTGGCGTTACCGTCCGGCTACTTGTAACGGGGTGCCTACTGAGGCTGAGGGCAAGATTGAGTTTTCCCGCCGCTAGCATGCTCTTGGACTAGAATGAATCATTACTCGGCCACTCAGAGCGTATTCCAATCATGATTCCAAATTATGGATAGCGAAAACCAATTCGGCAAACCATCCGCCGCGACTCCAGCGGCGGACTCTCCGCAGACAAGATCCGGCGTGGCCCCAGAC